>NZ_PNCZ01000024.1:0-112850 GCF_005887425.1 Pseudoalteromonas sp. S2721 | reverse complement strand
TTTCACAGGTGCTTAATTTCAAGGCGTTACTTTGCAAGAATGGCAGTCCCTTTTAAGAAGTAACAACGATGAGAGTAAGTGCCTGTGAAGCGCCCAAAGGGTTGGTTTAAAAGCGATTTATACTGCGTTATTGATTTTAACAATAGAACCACTATTACTTGCAATCAATGCCTTGCCTAAATCGCTTTTAATTCCAACTGAAACTCGCACCTTGAAATGGTTTGGGTATATAAAGCCCAGCACTGTATGAAGTACTGGGCTGTTTTTTTAGGATTGATAGTCGTAGTAAATCAAAATACACACCAGCTAACCTACTTAGATCTAATCTTCGCTTAAAAGATTGAAAAGTTTATGTTACAACGGCACTAACATTACTTTTTAGTTACAAACATGACTGAACTTTACCATTGGTTTGATTTAATCGGCGTAGCCGTGTTTGCTGTTTCTGGAACGCTATTAGCGTACGACAAAAAAATGGATGGCTTTGGGGTTGTTGTGTTAGCCACAGTCACTGCTATTGGCGGTGGAACTGTGCGCGACGTTATTTTAGATGTGCCCGTATTTTGGTTACATGATCAAAGCTATTTCTGGGCTATATTACTTTCTGTATTTGTTACCACTCGTTTAATCAATAAACAGCGTTCGATTTCACTTAATGCATTGCAAGTGGCAGATGCTTTTGGTTTAGCATTTTTTGCGGTGATGGGGGCGCAAAAAGCCATGCTTGCCGGTGTGCCTGATACCACCGCGATTATTATGGGTGTGATCACAGGGTGTTTTGGTGGCGTTATCCGTGATGTGTTGGCTGGAAATATGCCGATGCTGTTAAAAGGTGAGCTCTATGCTATTACTTGCATCGCAGGTGGGATTGTTTACACATTAAGTATCTCACTGGGTTTGGTGACCGAAATGGCCATGGTGTTGGCTATGCTTATGACCTTATCACTGCGTTTAGCTGCAATGAAATGGCACCTTACATTACACGTTTTTAAATATCCCGACTAAGATTAGTATTAAGAATGAATGATAGGGACATCATGGATCGTGTCTTTAGCTAGAATATTTTCTCGTGCACAAGTAGGTGTGCAAGCTCCTGAAGTGATTGTAGAAGTACACTTAGGCAACGGCTTACCTGCTTTTCATATCGTTGGCTTGCCAGAAGCGTCAGTCAAAGAGTCAAAAGATAGAGTGCGTAGCGCACTCGAAAACTCACAGTTTGGCTTTCCTGACCAACGAATAACCGTCAACCTTGCGCCTGCTGATTTACCTAAAGAGGGTGGCCGTTTTGACTTGGCTATTGCAGTGGGTATTTTGGTCGCCTCTGGGCAAATAAACTGCCCCGATATTCATCGTTATGAGTTCTACGGAGAACTGGCTTTAAATGGTGAGGTAAGAGGGGTGAATGCTATTTTGCCTTCGGTGTTAGGAGCGAAAGAGCAGGGTCGCTGTTGTTTTTTACCCGCCGAAAACGATAATCTCGCAAGCCTTGTTTCGGGCGTTTCTCGAAAAGCCGTTTACTCCTTACAAGATGTTTGGAATGACTTATTAAATCAGCAACCTCTGCCACTTAATATTTGTTATCCAGAGCAGCAGTCGCAGCGTGACTCGCTACTCGATTTAAGTGATGTGAAAGGCCAACCTGGAGCCAAAAGGGTACTCGAAATTGCTGCGGCTGGTGGCCATAATTTATTGTTTCTTGGTCCTCCAGGTACTGGCAAGTCAATGCTTGCCCAGCGTATGCCAACGATTATGCCAACCATGTCGGATGATGAAGCAATTAGCACTGCCGCGTTATATTCGATAATTGGTCAATCGGTTGATTTATCGAATTGGCGTGAACGCCCCTTCAGAAACCCACATCATACTTGCTCTGCTGTTGCCCTTGTTGGTGGTTCCTCAAATCCTAAACCGGGTGAAATCTCTCTCGCTCATAATGGCGTTCTGTTTTTAGATGAGTTACCCGAATTTGAAAGAAAAGTGCTCGACTCATTGCGTGAACCAATGGAAACGGGCGTGGTGACTATATCGCGTGCGGCACGACAAATGGAATTTCCATCACAATTCCAGCTGATCGCCGCATTAAATCCTAGCCCCACAGGAAGCCATACCGATAAGCGTGCAACGCCAGATCAAGTATTGCGGTACTTATCTCGGGTATCTGGGCCATTTATCGATAGGATTGATTTACAAATTGAGCTGCCGCGACTCACCAGTAGTCAATTGCAGAGCACGCAAGTAGAAGAAAGCAGTGAACAAGTAAGAGCCAGAGTCGAAAGAGCTTATGCAATTCAACTCAACCGACAAGGCAAAGTGAATGCGCGCTTGAATAATAAAGAAATGAGCATTCATTGTGAGTTGGCAACTGCTGAGTTGCAGTTTTTAGCAAAAGCCAGCGAAAAACTGGCGTTATCACCGCGTTCATATCATCGCATTATTAAAGTGGCACGTACCATTAGCGACCTAAAAGCACAGCCAGCAATTACTTTAAACGAATTAAAAGAGGCGTTGAATTATCGTGCGTTTGAACGGCTAATAAGCCAATTAACGCAGTTTTAGTGAGCTTTTAAATTGATAGCATGTAGCCTTTACCGCGAACGGTTACGATACGCTTTTGGTCTTTTTCATCGCTGAGTTTTTTACGTAAGCGGCCGATAAGTACATCAACGGTACGATCGCTTGGGCTCCAGTCAGGCTGACCAATTTCTTCGGAAATTTTTTCACGTGATGTCGCTTTACCCGCATTTGCAATAAGGCAAATAAGTACCTTGTGTTCTGCTTCAGTAAGACGAGACTCTTCACCATTAGGGGTGACTAATGTGCGGTTATCAGGGTGCAGTTTAAAGTCGGCATATTCAATAAACTCTTCACTCTCATCATCTTGCTGAGAGCCTTTTATGCGCTTAAAAAGGGCGCGCATTCGTAGTTCAAGCTCTAGTAAGTCAACCGGCTTGCAAATGTAGTCATCGGCACCTTGTGCAAGACCAGCAATACGGTCAGCTTGCGAGTCACGACTAGACAGCACAATAACGCCAATGTCTGTTAGTGCATTAAGCTCTTTGGCAAGCAAAAGCCCATCGCGTTTTGGTAACACAATGTCGATAACGGCTAAAGAGATTGCTTTTTTTGATGAAGCACGCGATTGTACAATGCCTAATGCATCTGCACCCGTTGAATCTACCTCAATATTAAACTCAGTTTCATTAAAATGATTAAGAATGCGTTTAACGAGTAGTTCGTCGTCTTCAACCAATAAAACTTGAATAGTCATTCGCTTTAATTTCACACTTGATTTGTTGTAATGTTAGCACTGTATGGCAAAGGCTGAGAAGAGTCATGATAAGGTTTATAACTATTTCTTACAATTTAATGGCTTAGCGATAGTTGCAAAGGATGAAAGCTGAGCACTCGCATAGTGCTCAGCCAAGTGATTAAACTACTTTTCAGGATAAAGGTGTTGCCACCATTGTGGCTGATCTTTTAAGTTTTTATCGAAATAAGCCAACATGGTATTCCACCAGTCGAAGCGTTTATCACGAGCAAAAATTTGGTGATCTGCACCTTTGTACTCAATCAGGTCAACATCTTTACCTAATAATTTTAATGCCGTGTACATATTGTGGCTTTCACCAACCGGTACGTTGGTATCTGAATCACCATGAAGGAGTAATAACGGCGTTGTTACTTTGTCAGCATGAAAAACCGGGCTGTGTTGGCTGTAAAGTGTAGGATTGTTCCACGGATAGCTATTTTTAGATGCTTCAGCTGAGTATAAGTAACCCCACCAGCCTTGGCCCCAATACGAGGTGATGTTTGAAATTCCAGCATGAGCAATCGATGCACTGAACATATCTGTTTTAGTTGCGAGTAGCATGGTCATAAAGCCGCCGTAAGAGGCCCCTAAATTACCCACACGTTTACTATCTACAAAGTTATATTTATCTAAAAAGGCTTTAGTACCGTCGATGATATCGTTGGCGGTGTATTCACCCCATGCGTTGACGTGTTTAGCCGAGAACTCTTGGCCAAAGCCTGTTGCGCCCGTAGGTTGTACAACGTAAACAACATAGCCATGCTCAGCCCATAGGTTAAATGGGTAGCGACCGGTAAAACCACGGGTTACTGGCGATGTACCACCATAATAATAAACCAGTGCAGGGTATTGTTTATTGCTATCTAAATCATGGGGTAAATAAACGCGGCCCTTAATTTCAATGCCATCTTTATTAGTAAAGTTAAACTCTTCCAGTGAGGCTACTTGCGTATTTTCATAGCCAATTGGTTTAGAATCCCAGACTACTTTAGCGCGGCTCTTACCTAAGCTGAGTTGTTTTAACTGCTGAGGTGTTGACGCTGTGGTGCCGGTAACCAAAATGCGCGGGGTGCGTTCGTGTGAGTAGCTAACTTGCTCAACAACATCAAAACCCGTATTCACTTTATTAAAACGCTTTTTGCTTAAGTCGAATTGATAAAGTTGTACGGTATCTTGCTCGGTCACTTTAATAAGCGCATCACCGTTTTTAAGTACGTGTAACTGGCCGATAGCCGGGTTAAACTCTTTACTTAGCGCGCTTGCCTTTTTACCGTCACGGCTTAGCAAATAAAGTTGACCGTCATAGTTATTAGCAAGCATTCCTTCAGGAAGATTACGACCTAAGCCATTATTAAAATCTGGTCCGGCAGTGACATAAATTCCGTCGTCAGTATATTTAGCCTGATTAAATGTATTGTATTGACCCAGTACCGTAAGAGCCGATGTAGCTAGGTTTAGCTCAACAAGTTCTGTTGCTGGTTGTGGTGATAGCTGCATTGCTTGTGCCGAGCGGCTCATTAAGACGTGGCCGTTTTTAGCGTCAAAATCTTCAAGTGAATGGCTAAGTGGGCCTTGGCTTAAGATTTTGCTAAGACCTGTTGGTATATCGAGTAAATATACTTGCGATGTGGTACGAGCATAAGACCAACGGTCTTGCAGGCCTTGGTAATGCTTAGTGAGCTTGCCATTGTCTGTTGGAGACTTTGACCAACTAAAAATTAAGCTGTTGTTATCAAAAAACTGAAAGCCACTTGCACCTGCGAGGTTTTTAGCAATGACGCTAAGTTGCATGTTTTTTAGGTTTAAATGCTTAAGCTCGCCATTTAATAAATACACTAAGCTTTTGCTATCTGGGCTCCAAGTTATGTTACTCGGCTGGGCTGACTCAAAGCGATAAAGTGTATTGTTTTTTGCGTCTTTAAGCTCAGTAACATATTGCGCTTGATTAGCGGTTGCATCTTCGTAATGACGTAGGCTAGTTATGAAGTAATCGCCATTTGGTGCCATTGAAATATAACTAACCGTTGGCGCATCGAATAATTGCTTAGCCGACAAACCGTGTTGTTGTTTAGCACTAAATTGCACAGCATCTAGTTCTGACTTAGCCGTAAAATCAAGCTCAACCTCATTCCAGTTGGCTACTTGCTCAGTGATGATAATAAACTGATGATCGCCTTGGCTTAAAGCTAGCTCATAGCTTTTATTTTTTTCTGTTTGCTTTTCACCATCAATAAATAGCTGCGCGTTTTCAATGCCTTTAAGTGTTAATGAGCCTTGGCTAAAACGTTCAGTTGAGGCGGTAAATTTGAGTGCCTGTAAACCACCAAGTGTTAGCGCACTCACTTTATCGAATGATTGCCAGTCAAGTTCATTACCAAAAACACGCATGCTATCGCTGCTGTTTTGCAAGCTTGGTAATAGGTTAGCAATAATGGCATCGCGATGATCCGTTTGATATGGCTTAAGTTGCATATCTTCGCCAAGAGGGCCAATAAATTGCACCGCTGATTTATCAATGGCAGCGGCCATCGCAGTATTGCTTAACGCACATAACGCTAATGCACTAAATGTTGTTTTTAGCTTGGCTGATTGGCTTAGCCAAGTAGTTGAAAGTGTCATAGTTTCGCCTGTTGAAGGTAATTTAAACCAATATAGCACGCTGCAAATTAGCCAAAAAGTGCTCTGCGTTAGATTGCAGTCGGGTTTGAGCTTGTGGTTTTCAATTGCTATGGTGAGCAGGTTAACTTTTTAAGAGGGCTTACAGTGACATTGTTACTTGTTTATATGTTTGTTGCCATTACGGTTTCGTTTTTGTGCTCAGTGATGGAAGCGGTACTGTTAAGTATTACGCCAAGTTATGTTGCCATGCTCAGAAAGCAACAACCACAACTGGCAAAACGTGTTGGTAAGCTTAAAGACAATATAGACCAACCGCTGGCAGCAATACTTACGTTAAATACCATAGCGCACACGGCAGGCGCAGCTGGTGTTGGCGCACAAGCTGCAGTGGTGTTTTCAGATGCTGCGGTTGGCGTTGCCTCTGCAATTATGACGCTATTGGTTCTGGTGCTTTCTGAAATTATTCCGAAAACATTAGGGGCTAATTATTGGCGAGGATTAACACCCATTGTTAGTGTGAGCCTAATTTGGTTGGTGTTTATTCTAAAACCCTTTGTGTGGTTTGCAGATATTTTAACGCGCTTTTTAGGGCGTAATTACGATGAAGCCTATTATATTCGCCAAGAAATTGAAGCCATGGCTGATATTGGTACTGAATCAGGAGCCCTTGGGCAAGATGAATCTGAAATCATACGCAGCCTGCTGCATTTTCGTCATGCCAAACTCGATACCTTAATGACACCACGTACGGTGCTTTTTAAAGTACATAAAGATTTAACTGTAAACCAATACTTGGCGGAGCATGGTTCTTCTTCGTTTTCTCGGGTATTGGTTTATGACAAAAATGGTGATGATATTATTGGTTTTGTGCATAAAAATGACATTATGCTGGCTTATCATCGTCTAGGTGAAGACTATAAAATTAGCAAGCTCGTTAAGCCTATTTACACCGTACCAGAAACCTTACATGTGCCGACCTTACTTGAAACCTTACTGTCTGAGCGCACGCATATTTGTTTAGTCGTGGATGAATACGGTGATGTGCAAGGTATTGTCACCCTTGAAGATTTAATCGAAGCATTAATGGGGCTCGAAATTGTTGATGAGCACGATCAATCAGCTAATATGCAAAAAGTCGCCAAACAGCGTTGGCGACAACGTTTAGCATCTAGTAATACCATCGTCAGTGACGATAAGCGTCAACCTTAGCGGCGATGTCCTGCTGCGGTTTTTACCATTTGTCGCCATGAGAGTGACCAATTTAAAAAGTCTTCTTTGGCTTTCGGGCGGCACAGCAAAAAGCCCTGCATAAGAATAAACTCTTTGTAGCGGTCGAGGTATTCGAGTTCTTCCACTCGCTCAATGCCCTCGGCTACAATAGCGAGATCTTCTTGTATCGCTATATTCACTAAGCTACTAACAATCACTTGGGAAAACTGATCGGTTTCAATATTGCTAATCAGGGTGCGATCGATCTTAATTTCGGTAAACGGTAATGTTTTGAGTTGTTGAACATTAGTAAAGCCAGTACCAAAGTCATCGAGCGAAATACCAAAACCGCGCATTCGTAAACGGTTGAGTGTTTCGAGCTGTGCCGCACTTCTAAGTGCATACTGCTCAGTGATTTCGAGGATAATTTCACTTGGAGTTAAATTATTTAAATGTAAGATTAACGCAAGTTTATCTGGGCAGCTTAAATCTTCTAGTTGCGAGGGTGATAAATTGAAAGCGAGCTTTAAGTTTTGATCAAAGTTTTCCTTTATTTCAATAAAATCGCTAGTGGCTTTTTCAAATAATTGAAAAGTAATAAGGTTTATCAAGTCCAAATCTTCAGCAACACAAATAAAGCGTTCGGGCAAAATGATTTCTTGTTCTTGACGCGTGTTGATCCGTGCTAATACTTCAATACTTTCAACCCGGTTGTCATGACGATTAATTTTAGGCTGATAAAACGGGATCACTTCATTGTGGCTGATAGCATGCAGTAGTAATGATTCAGAAATAGGCGCCTGAGTTCGTTCAACATGAATAGCAAAGTGTTCCAACTTTTGAAGTAGTAAGTAAACTTGATTTAATTGTACTGGCTTAGAAACATTACCAATTAAGTGAGCGTTATGCTTGCGAGCTAAGTCAGCAGCTAGGTCTATAACCTTAGGGTCCATCTCAGAAATAATGGCAATTGCACCTTGGTATTTCATGGCGCCTAAATGGCGGATAAGTTCCATGCCATCCATGTCTGGCATATTGAGATCAGTAAAAACAGCATCAAAGTATTTCGGGGCTTTTTTTATTTTTTCTAGTGCTTCCTCAGCACTTAAGCTGGTGGTGATATGAGGGACTTCGAGCTCATTCAAAATAGCATGCATGACAATTAAAATTGCTTTCGAATCATCTACGACGAGAATGTGCCTATTTGACTTAACCATATTCATTCCTTGAATGAGAATACTATTATAAAAGTAGTAGAAAAATTGCATTAAGTCATGTTTATTGATTTCTTTTTGTATAATAAATGAACAATCACTTAAGGGGTTGAAACTCGTAATTTTATCTGTGCGAAGTATAATAGCCGCACTTTTTATTCGTATTTATAAGAACTATGGTCAGACTTCAGTTGAGTCTCGCAGATGAAATCTTTATTTTGCATTTAAACGGCTCACAGTTAATTCAGCTTTTTCATCAACAACAAGCAATTGCCTTCGATAATCCAGAGCCAAAACTTTATGAGTTTGATTTTCAGGGGCAGCGTATTGGCCTTGATACCAGTAAAGTGCACGAAAAAAGCTTAGTGGTTTTTGTTAATCAGCAGCAGGTAAGTCAACTTGCTTTACCTGAGTTGCAAGAAGCCGAACCAAAACGCGGCATTATTGGTTTGCTGGCACTGGGCTTTAAATTATTCAAAAGTGCAAAAGTCGTGAAAGCTGCGTTAGCGGGTGCCTCGGTGGCTGGCTACGCTTGGCTATTTTCCATTGAATTTGCCTTAATGTTAATCGCTTGCTTGGTTGTGCATGAATACGGTCATGTGCGCGCAATGAAATATTTTGGCATTAAAACGAAAGGTATTTACCTTATTCCCTTTGTGGGTGGTTTGGCTGTTTCTGATGATAAAATTACCACGCGATGGCAAGATGTGGTGATCTCACTCATGGGGCCCGCTTTTGGCTTAATTACCTCAGTGCTAGGAGTGGTGCTTTACTACGCCACTGAAATGGAAATATTCGCCGGTGTGGCGGTACTCAGTGCACTGTTAAACCTATTTAACTTGTTACCTATTCTGCCCTTGGATGGTGGCCATGTACTTAAAAGCATTAGTTTTTCGATGCGTTCATGGATAGGCCTAAGTGTATGTTTATTAGGTGTGTTATTTGGCTTGTGGCTGAGTTACACCTTTGGTTTGATGCTACTGGTGTTTTTCTTATTTGTAGGGGCACTTGAGATTATCTTTGAGTGGCGCGGGCGTCACTACTCACACCTCATTCCTCTTGATACTTACGGGCAAGGTTTTTCAGCAGTAATGTACGCACTGGTTGTTGCTGGTCACGTTGCGGTGATGATGCACTTTGCCGACTCAGAAAGCCCAATCTTAAGCTTACCAATGAAGATATTAGCAAGTTAACTCGTATTGCCAGATATTGGGAAGTGTCTTTATCACTTCCTAATTTGGTGTTAAGGATAAAAGCTCAGCATTAACGATATAAATACGCCGGTGATGATCAGCTGCACAAGACAAAAGCCCATGATGTCTTTTGCTTTTAAGCCGGCAATAGCAAGTACGGGGAGTGCCCAGAACGGCTGAATAAGGTTAGTCCAAGCATCGCCCCATGCGACAGCCATAGCAACCCGTGGCATATCCGCGCCAAGTGTTTGCACTGCGGGAATGACAATCGGCGCTTGAACTGCCCATTGGCCACCGCCTGACGGCACAAAGATATTCACAAACCCTGCACTTAAAAAACTCCAAAAAGGCAGCGTTTCGGCTGTTGCAATGGCAATAAATCCTTCAGAAATTTGTTGAGCAAGTCCCGTTTTTACCATAATCGCCATGATCCCGGCATAAAATGGAAATTGAATCACAATGCCAGCGCCACTAGGGATTGCTTGCTGTAAGCTGCTAAGTAAATTATGCGGTGTTTGATGCAGTAAAATTGCGCTAAATAAGAAAATTGCGATCACGCTATTTAAGTTTAAGCCGCCTCCGTTTAACACAAAATAATAAAATAAATAGGCAAGACCAACGGCACCTACTCCCATACCAAGCAAACGACTATGTTCTATGACTTCAGCAGGGCGGGTGGGTGTTGCTATTTGCTGCGTTTCATCATCAAGCTTTGCGGGGTCAACATAAACACTATCTTTTTCGCTTGGCAGCATATAGCGATTTACCAACGGCATGATAATAAACAAGCCCACAACAATAGCGATATTAAATGCCGAAAAAATTGTGTTTTCGGTACTTATCACCCCAATGCTTTGCTGTGCAAAGTGGCCATCGGTTGCGATGGTCAGCGGCACTGAACCGGCTAAGCCACCATGCCAAACAATAAAACCTGAATAGGCACTGGCTACTAACAAACGGTAATCAACGCGGGTTTGTTTCGCAATTGCTTTGGCGAACAAGGCGCCAATAACTAAACCGAAGCCCCAATTTAGCCAGCTAGCCAATAATGACACGAGCGTAACGAGTATAATCGCTTTGGCAGAGCTGTTGGCAAAAGTCGCAAGCTTGTTGAGTATGCTGCGCATCACAGGGGTACTTGCTAGCATGTAGCCCGTTAGCAGCACCAGCAACATTTGCATGGCGAATTGTAGCAGGTTCCAAAAACCACCCCCCCAAGCCGCGAGCACTTGCGTGGGCGTTGATGGCGTAAAGAGGCTCGCAACGATAAAGCTCAGCAAAGTGAGTAATATAACAAATACAAATGGGTCGGGTAGATAACGCTCTACTAGATTAGTGAATGGTTTAGCAACGCGATTTAGCATGGTTTTTATTGTTGTCGTCGAATCGATAGTGCCAATAAATCATGAATAACGATGATTGGCAAATTGCGACGTCGTTGCTTGAGCTTATGCCTTCAAAAACAAATGCTAAAATTAATTACTGTGAATCTTGCTCAAGCACCGCTTTTAAGCGAGCCTGAACTTCTTCGACTAGCAGTATTGGCTGGAACTTTGATAAAAACGCATTACAACCAACCTTCTCAACCAAAGCTTGATTAAAGCTACCACTCAAAGATGTGTTAAGCACGATATATAGGTTTTTCATGCGGCTGTCGTTACGAATTTCGTGTGTTAAGCGGTAGCCATCCATTGCCGGCATTTCTGCATCGGTGATCACCATGAGTAATTCTTTCTCAACATCTTTGCCTTGATCAGCCCAGCCTTTTAACATTTCGAGTGCTTCAAGTCCGTTACGAGCAGGTATGATTTCGATGCCAAGTTGCGACAAGGTATCGCTTACTTGTTTACGAGCCGTTGGCGAATCATCGGCATGAAGAATTTTGCGGCCTGCAAATTCATTCACGATACTTTTATCAAGAATGTCATTAGATATTTGTACTTCATACTCAACGATTTCGGCGAGCACTTTTTCTACATCGATAATTTCAACTAGATGTTCTTGGCCATCGCGTTTTACTTTAGTTAAGGCTGTTAGGTAGTGATTTTTACCAATTGCGGTTGGCGGTGGCATGATATCTGACCATGTCATATTAATGATCTGATCCACTTTACCAATTAAAAAGCCTTGCACAGTGCGGTTGTATTCAGTGATAACTAGGTTTGTATCTTCGATGTTTTTAGCTTCAGGCATATTAATCGCCTTGCGTAAGTCAATAACCGGAATTGATTCACCGCGTATATTGACTACCCCCGATACTTTTGGGTGCGCATGAGGGATCTTGCTAATTGGTGGCAGCTTTACTACTTCTTTAACTTTAAACACATTTAGAGCAAATAAGTGACGGCTGTGAAGGTAAAATAGCAAAAGCTCTAAGCGGTTTTCACCGACCAGTTGCGTACGCTTATCAACAGAAGCAAGAACACCTGACATATTTCACCCTAAACACCTAATACAGAGATAGTATAGTCTACTATTATTTTTCATCGACATGTATGTTCAATTTAGCGCCTGTTGCTAAATATCCTGCATTACAGTACCGTATCGATAATTTCCCCCACGATAGATTGCAAGGATCATGCACTATTTTTTTAATCGAATAGTAGTTCTTATTCGCAGCCATATTGATCAAGTAAGTTGGCAGGCTGTGGTGCTTACCACGCTTTTGCATATGCTACTAATTTGGTGGCTGCTTATGCTTGCAGGAGAGCAAGCTCTTACACCTCTTGGCACTTATTTTTATTATTATGTAGTAACTACGTCAACAGTTGGCTATGGCGACTTTAGTGCGAGCACTGAGCTTGGCCGTTGGATTGTCGCATTACTGCAAATACCTTTTGGTTTAGCATTATTTGGCGTTCTGTTAGGAAAAACAGGGCAAACAGTAACTTATTTAATTAGGCGCGCTATGACGGGTGATAAAAGCTTCGCACATATAAACAATCACATTATTATCTTTGGTTGGCATGATACACGTACTAAGAAGATGGTCGATTATATCTTGGCCGATCATAAACGTTTAGATCGTCGTATTTTATTGGCCGTTACGGAGCAAATGGAGCATCCATTTTTAGCAAACCCGATGGTTGATTTTGCACGCTTAACTAGCTTTACTGACCTAGATGAGTTGAACCGAATTGCGATTGGCCGGGCCGATAAAATTATTATTGATGGCCAAGATGATGACCAAACGTTTACAACGGCATTACGTATTAGCAAGTTGGTAAATGAACAGTGCCACATTAGTGCACACTTTACTGATGAAACGAAAATCGAAATGCTACATGAGCATTGCCACAATGTAGAATGTAGCAGTGCTAAATCAGCCGAGATATTAGTGCGTTCAATGCAAGACCCAGGTTCAAGTCGCGTGCAAGAAGAGTTACTATCGACATTGCACGGTGATACTCAATTTAGTTTACCAATTCCAAAAGGCGTGCAAGCAATGGAATTTGGCAAGCTGTTTCATCACTTTAAATATAGTCACGATGCTATATTACTGGGTGTCGCACATAATTTGAGTGCAAAAAATATGGACTTAAACCCGCCGCTTGATTACGTGGTGAGTGAGGGAGATATTTTGCATTATATCGCTGCTGAACGAGTTTTGAGCGACGAAGTTGATTGGTCTGCGTTGGTATGATGATCTATGAATGAAGTTGTGTTTTTAATTATCGTACTCAGTGCCTACATTTTACCTGTGGTCATTGTGCTCAATAGTAAACGCACACAAGGCCACGAAAAGAATGCTTGGTTAATCGGCATCATCTTCTTTTCGTGGTTAGCTTTAGTAATGTACTTAACAATCATCCCTAAACACGGGCGAGTCAAAAAGCACCGTAAAGTAAAACCCAAGGGTTAACTTACCTTAAGCTTACAGCTGCTTTATCACTTCAACTGTTTTAGTTTATGGTCTATCACAGGATCATCCGGTGAAAGTTGCTGAGCCACTTCTAAGACCTTAATTGCATCGTTTGGGTGCTCATCTTGATGTTTGATTGCAACATCAATCAGCGGTTGCACATCAATCGCATCTTTTTGCTCTTGCATGTGCTCGGCTTTTTCTTCAGCTAAAATTGTATGCGCGGTGCTTAGTAAGGCTAAACGATGTGGCGAACTCTTGTTTGCCTTATTTAGGCGACGATAATAGTCTTCTTTAAAGCGTAGCGTTTTGGTTTGCTGGCGGAATTGGGCGATATCAACTTGCTGGTGGCTAATAAAGTCAACAGCAACATCTTTATAAAAGCCAAACTTATTTAAATATGTTGCATGAACACTATGGCCCATACCAAACACGCGTAAGTGGGTGAGTTGTGGGTAACGTTTAGCATGAGCTCGGTCGATACGATTAGTTGGGTCGTAAATAATATAACCCTTTGCATGGCCTAAATCTAAATCGTGGTAGTCACCGTTCCAATCGAATTTTTGCGCGATGTCGGTGCTTGAACGGTCATCCCATGGTGCTTTTTCTTTGTTTTTTGTGCTAACAGGGTGAAAGAGTAAAACTTTATCAAGCTTTAATAGGTTGGCAAAGGCGCCAACGGCAAAGCCTCCTCGACTCAAGCCATAACCTAACCGCTCTTTGAACCCGCCAATCAGTGGTGCTAGCTGCTCAATGAAAAACAACAGATTACGGTGCCTAAACCAGTTGCTAATGCCTAAATGTTGAAAAGCGATAATATTCACATCCTGCTTTTTCGCGAGCTTATAAGCCCAAGGCGAAAAATCATCAGTAATATCATGTTCTTGATAATTGGTTCCGGCAGGAGAGAAGGTAATTAGCAGGGGCTTATTGGCATCAATGATATGGTATTTTACATAAACATCGCCGAGCAAATCACCGCCAGTCATAGGAACACGGCTTTGTTGCTCATCGCGTGGGAGGTTGGTCCATTCCTCTAACCAATACAATAATTTCATACATCCCCCCTTAGTACCTCTAAAATAAAGGGGCGAAATTATAGCAAAAATAGCAGCTCATTAAAAATGGCCGCTACTTTATATGCTTAGCCCTCGCTCATTGCGATGATCTGTTGCCAGTCATGTTCAGTTACAGGCATTACTGACAAACGGCCGCCTTTTTTAAGGGCAATTTCGGTGATTGCATCATTGGCTTTAATCGCTTGCAGGCTAACTAGCTTTTTAAGGTGTGATTGATATTGCACATCGACCACAAACCAGCGCGGGTTATCAGCGGTTGCTTTGGCGTCGTAGTAATCGCTATTTAAATCAAACTGTGTTGGGTCGGCATAGGCTTCGCGAGTTACCGTAGCAATACCAGCAACACCCACCTGTTTACAACTTGAATGATAAATCATTACCAAGTCACCGTGCTTTATACCATCGCGAAGAAAGTTACGGGCTTGATAATTACGCACGCCATCCCACATAGAAGTTTGCTCAGGTGCGTTTTTTAGATCATCAATTGAAAATGCATCGGGTTCGGTTTTAAAAAGCCAATAAGCCATAATGAGGTGCTCTTACAAAGATTTACTTCCAATTAGTCTATAGTATCATTAAACGCTTGTCGGGATTGAGGGTAAATAAATGAGCCAAGTATTAGATGACCTACTGTCATTAATGTCGTTAGAAGAGATTGAGCAAGGCTTGTATCGCGGGCAAAGCCAAGATTTAGGATTTAGAGCGGTTTTCGGTGGCCAAGTAATGGGCCAAGCCCTATCTGCCGCAAAAGAAACATTACCACAAGGGCGTATTGTTCACTCTTTACACTCTTACTTCTTGCGTCCAGGTGATGCTGCAAAGCCGATTGTCTATGATGTAGAGAATATCCGTGATGGTAAAAGTTTTAGTACTCGCCGTGTAAAAGCAATTCAATATGGTAAGCCGATTTTTTACATGACCGCTTCTTTCCAAGGTGAAGAAGAGGGCTTATCACATCAAGCGCAGATGCCTGATGTACCACAGCCTGAAGAATTAAAGTCATCGCTTGAATTTTACCAAGCAAATGCAGAGCTTATTCCTGAACCAATTCGAAATAAGTTCATCCGTGAAGTGCCAATTGAAATGCGCCCTGTGACTTTTCATAACCCATTCAAACCACAAGTGATGGAGCCAGTTAAGCATATTTGGTTTAAAGCTAATGGTGAGATGCCTGACGATCAGCGTATTCATAATTACTTACTTGCGTACGCATCTGACTTTGAATTTTTACCAACTGCTTTACAGCCGCACGGCGTATCGTTTATGCAGCCGAATATGCAGGTTGCGACGATTGACCATGCGATGTGGTTTCACCGCCCGTTTAGACTAGACGATTGGATTTTATATTCGATTGATAGCCCAAGTGCGAGCTCTGGTCGTGGTTTGGTGCGAGGTCAGTTCTTTGACCGTCAAGGCAATTTAGTTGCCTCAACGATCCAAGAAGGGGTCATGCGTCAGCGTTAATCTTTTGTGTGCTGAGCTTGGCTTTGCACTATATCGTCAATTGACTGCCAGACCCGTGCTGGCAGCAATGCTTTAAGGTATAAATACACCTCACACAGTTCATTGCTACCCGTTAAGCCTTGCTCTGTTTCGGTAATTAGCTTTTGCTCTCGCAAGCTTGAAATAAAACCAATAAGTACTTTTTTGTCGAAGAACTCAGGGGTTTTAATGCCGTGCAAGGTACCTAAGCGATCAGCTAACACTTGGCTTTCGTGTTCAAGTTCTTCACGCTCAATACCACTGCTAGTTTGAATAAAGCCAACCACGATAGCGTAGCGTTGTAGTGTTAAACTTAGGGCACGACCGAGCATTTCGAGTTTCGCTAAGCAGTCGTTGCTGTTAGTGATCTTGATATTATCGCCATCAATTTCAATCAGGTCTTGATCAACGAAGCTTGCAAGTACGCGAGTAATGTAGTTTTCATCTAGCTCGTGTAAGAACCACTCTTTGGCAAACAGTGGGTAAAAACGTGCAATTAAGGCTTGGCAATCAGCCATGGTAGTTTGATGTGCTTTGAATAAATGCAGCGCCAATAAGCTCGGTACTGCAAATAAGTGCAACACGTTATTACGGTAGTAGTTGAACAGTGTTTTTTCTTTATCGTTAATTGCGATAATTTCGCCAAACTCGTCACTGATCACATCAAACTTATTAAGTTTAAGTGCATGCTCTAATAGCTGCTCGGCGCTTTCGTCTGGCGTGGTCACCTTTTCGCTGTAGCTTGCGCTACGTTGTAAATGTAAATAAAACTCAAGCTGAGCAATCAGCTTAGGTTTACTTAGCGCGTGTTTATCATTTACCAGTAATATCATCGCAAGTAGATTCACTGCATTGAGTGCAGCGGCGCTATTAATATTAACCATTACCTTATCAGCGAGGTTAGCAACCTGGGGACCAAGCCATTGTGGCTTTTGCACGTCGGTTGGGTGAATCGACTCTCGCCAATCAGGTTGTTGATCATTGAGATATTGGTTTATCGATATAGGGTCGCCAAAGTTTAAATAACCACGACCATAGTTTTTAAGGTTTTTAATTGCCTTAAAGATACCTAATACCGACTCACCTTTTTTATCGTTACCGGCAAGCTCTTTTAAGTAAGTATTAATTTCCATTACGTGCTCATAACCAATGTATACAGGCACTATTGAAATAGGGCGATCAATGCCACGTAACATAGCTTGTAATGTCATGGCGAGCATACCTGTTTTTGGCGGTAACAAGCGACCAGTACGGCTACGACCACCTTCCGTGTAAAACTTTACTGAATAGCCTTTGATAAATAACTGGCTCAGGTACTCTTTAAATACTGACGAATACAGTTTATTGCCCGCGAATGAGCGGCGAATAAAGAAAGCACCACTGCGACGGAAAATCCCCCCTGCTGGGAAGAAGTTTAAGTTGATACCCGCAGCGATATGCGGCGGAACTAAGCCTAAATGGTAAATAGAATAGGTCAGCAATAAGTAATCCATATGCGAACGGTGACATGGCATGTAGATAATCTCGTGGCCTTTATCTGTAAGCTCATGCACCTGCTCAGAAAACTTAATATCAATCCCGTTATAAAGCTTATTCCACAGCCAAGTTAAAATACGGTCTGCAACACGAATGGTGGCATCGCTATAATTGGCGGCAATCTCATCAAGTAGCTTCAGCGCATTTTGGCGAGCTTGCTCTTGACTGATGTTTTTTTCTTTCGCTTCTATTTGAATTGCTTTTTTTATTGTTGGTGAGGCAAGTAGCGAATTAAATAACTGCTCACGTGATGGCATTTTCGGGCCTGTCGCTGCCAATTTTTGGCGACGAAAGTGCACGCGGGCTACACGTAAAAGCTTATGAGGTAGTTCATCAACATCGGCTTTTTCATTGACCAATAACGATAAATCGAGCGGTTGGCTAAAACGGATAAAGTTATCGCGCCCTGAGAATAGCAACACAAAGAATTTACGAAACCAGCTGGGTGTTAATGAATGAGACACCAAAGTACCTAAACCTGGCTTTTCTTTGCCTGGGTTTCGGCCCCATAAAATAGTCACCGGGATCACTTGGACGTTTTTCTCACCTGATTGCATCAGGTGGTCAATAATTTGTTTGCCTTGCTGCAGGGCATTGCTTGGTTTGCTTTTATTACCAAATAGCGGTGGTGGGTTTTGAATACCGATAAAGCGATCAAGTTCTGCATTACCTAATAACTGCTCTTCGGTCGGGTTAGGTAAGCCGTATTTTTTACATACCCTTGCCAGTGCCGCTAAATCAGAGCGTGCATTTAGCCTAACAATATAAAAAGTAGGGTTGGCTGGGTTTAGATTGTATTGTTCAATCGGATTTTCTGGCAGCACCTTACTTTTTACAAACAAGCGGTTCATACCGGCAGAAATGAAATTTAAACAACGATTAATGATACGCATCAACTCACCAAAGTTATTAGTAGATATTAAATTGACCGAGTCTGGTCAAAAATAAGCGGCATAGAATAACAATTATTAACTGGACTGACCATTTAAAAGCGATTTTCTAGCCTCTTTACTCGCACAAGTATAATTTAAAGACGCTAATGTTATTGATAAAGTTCGAAAATTAAACAAAATTTAATTTAGACCTTTGAGATTTTCAAAATAGTTGTTGCATTTATCACCAATCTATCTATAATACGCAGGCTTTCAAAATTCCCTCGGGAACTTGGAAGGAAAGATTAAGCTTGGATTTCAAGCTAATAAACAGGAATTCCGATTTGGAATTCAACGTAGATATAAGAAAGCAGCCGACATCTTAGTTATTAAGATTGTTTCGGTCGTTTTTTTATGCTCTTTTTAAATGCTCTTTATATTGAGGTTTAAGAATGTCAAATCAACGCATTCGTATTCGCCTAAAAGCTTTTGACCACCGTTTGATTGACCAATCAACGGCGGAAATCGTGGAAACTGCGAAACGCACTGGCGCACAAGTACGTGGTCCAATCCCACTACCTACACGCTTTGAACGTTTTACTGTACTAACTTCACCGCACGTTAACAAAGACGCGCGTGATCAGTACGAAATCCGCACCCATAAACGTCTGATCGACATCGTAGAACCAACTGACAAGACTGTTGACGCTCTTATGCGTTTAGATCTTGCTGCTGGTGTTGATGTTCAAATCAGCCTGGGTTAATCGGAAGATTAGAGAGGTTTTAGGAAAATGGCATTAGGTCTAGTCGGTCGTAAAGTGGGTATGACACGTATCTTCACTGAAGATGGTGTATCTATCCCTGTGACAGTTATCGAAGCGACACCTAACCGCATTGCTCAGATCAAATCTGAAGCAACTGACGGTTATAACGCGCTTCAAGTAACCGCAGGCACTAAAAAAGCAAGCCGTGTAAACAAAGCAGCAGCGGGTCACTTCGCTAAAGCTGGTGTTGAAGCGGGTCGCGGTCTGTGGGAATTCCGCCTAAATGGTGGTGAAGGCGATTTTGAAGTAGGCGCTGAGCTTACTGTTGAATTATTCAACGAAATCAACAAAGTTGACGTAACCGGTACTTCTAAAGGTAAAGGTTTCCAAGGTGGTGTTAAGCGCTGGAACTTCAGCATGCAAGACGCTACTCACGGTAACTCTCTATCTCACCGTGCTCCTGGTTCAATCGGTCAAAACCAATCACCTGGTAAGGTGTTTAAAGGTAAGAAAATGGCCGGTCACATGGGTGCTGAGCGTGTAACGACTCAAAACTTAGAACTAGTTCGCGTTGACGCTGAGCGTAACTTGCTTTTAGTTAAAGGTGCAGTACCTGGCGCTATCGGCGGTGACGTTATCGTTAAACCAGCTGTTAAAGCATAAGTCCTGGAGATTTAGTGATGGAATTAGCAATTAAAGACGCTTCTGGCGCTCTTGAAGTTTCTGAAGCTACTTTTGGACGTGAGTTTAACGAAGCATTAGTACACCAAGTAGTTGTTGCTTACGCAGCAGGTGCTCGTCAAGGTACTCGTGCTCAGAAGACACGTTCTGAAGTAAGCGGTGGTGGTAAAAAACCATGGTCTCAAAAAGGTACTGGCCGTGCACGTGCTGGTACAATTCGTAGCCCAATTTGGCGTTCAGGTGGCGTTAGCTTCGCAGCTAAACCACAAGATCACAGCCAAAAAGTAAACCGTAAAATGTACCGCGGTGCGATCAAAAGCATCTTATCTGAATTAGTTCGTCAAGAGCGTTTAATCGTTGTTGAGCAGTTTGGTCTTGAAGCACCAAAAACTAAAGAACTAGTTGCTAAGCTTAAAGAACTTGAGCTTAAAGATGTTCTAATCGTGACTGAAGAAGTAGATGAGAATCTTTTCTTATCGGCACGTAACCTATACAAGGTTGACACGCGTGATGTAGCTGGTATCGATCCTGTAAGCCTAATCGCTTTCGATAAGGTACTTATTACAGCTGCTGCTGTTAAGCAACTTGAGGAGGCGCTAGCATGATCCGTGAAGAACGTCTTTTAAAAGTGATCCTTGCTCCACACATCTCTGAGAAAAGCACTATCGCTGCTGAAGAGAACAACACGATTGTTTTCAAAGTAGCTTCTGATGCAACTAAAGCTGAAATCAAAGCTGCAGCAGAAAAGCTTTTTGAAGTAGAAGTAACTGGTGTTCGCACACTAAACGTTAAGGGTAAAACAAAACGTACTGGCATGCGTTTCGGTCGTCGTTCAGACTGGAAGAAAGCTTACGTTACTCTTAAAGAAGGTAGCGAGCTAGACTTTGTCGGCGGCGCCGAGTAATAAGGGGAGTTAGAATTATGGCACTTCAAAAGTGTAAACCAACTTCTGCGGGTCGTCGTCACCTGGTTAAAGTGGTTAACCCAGATCTACATAAGGGTAAACCTTACGCACCACTACTAGAGAAAAACTCTAAGTCTGGTGGTCGTAATAACAAAGGTCGTATCACGGTTCGTCACATCGGTGGTGGTCATAAGCATCATTACCGTGTAATCGACTTTAAACGCACTAAAGATGGCATTCCAGCTGTTGTTGAGCGTCTAGAGTATGATCCAAACCGTAGCGCAAACATCGCTCTTGTATTATATGCAGACGGTGAGCGTCGTTACATTATTGCACCTAAAGGCTTAAAAGCTGGTGATTCAATCCAATCTGGTATTGATGCACCAATCAAAGCTGGTAACACGTTACCAATGCGTAACATGCCTGTAGGTTCGACTGTTCACAACGTAGAATTAAAACCAGGTAAAGGCGCGCAAATCGCACGTTCTGCTGGTGCATACGTTCAAATCCTTGCTCGTGAAGGTCAATACGTAACTCTACGTCTTCGTTCTGGCGAAGTTCGTAAAGTTCCAGCTGACTGTCGCGCAACACTTGGTGAAGTAGGTAATGCTGAGCATATGCTTCGTTCACTAGGTAAAGCTGGTGCAAATCGCTGGCGTGGTATCCGTCCGACAGTTCGTGGTGTTGCCATGAACCCGGTAGATCACCCGCACGGTGGTGGTGAAGGTCGTACATCTGGTGGTCGTCATCCTGTGTCTCCATGGGGTAAACCGACTAAAGGTGCTAAGACACGTAAGAACAAGCGTACTGATAAATTTATCGTACGTCGTCGTACTAAATAATAGTTGAGGAATAGCCATGCCACGTTCTCTCAAGAAAGGTCCTTTTATTGACCTACACTTGCTGAAGAAGGTAGAGAAAGCGTTGGAAAGCGGTGACAAGAAGCCAATTAAAACTTGGAGCCGTCGTTCAATGATCATACCTAACATGATCGGATTGACCATCGCTGTCCATAATGGTCGTCAGCACGTTCCTGTGTTCATCACAGACGAAATGATCGGTCACAAACTAGGTGAATTTGCACCAACTCGTACTTACCGCGGTCACGCTGCGGATAAGAAAGCGAAGAAACGTTAAGAGGGGAATGATAAATGCAAGCATTAGCTAAACATAAATTCGCCTCTGGTTCGGCGCAAAAAGCACGTCTAGTTGCAGATCAGATCCGCGGACTTCCGGTTGATCGCGCTCTAGAAATCCTGGCGTACAGCCCTAAAAAAGCGGCTGTATTAGTTAAAAAAGTACTTGAGTCTGCTATTGCTAACGCAGAGCATAACGAAGGTGCTGACATTGATGAGCTTCGTGTAACTACGATCTTTGTGGACGATGGTCCAACAATGAAGCGTATTATGCCACGTGCTAAAGGACGCGCAGACCGCATCCTTAAGCGTACAAGCCACATCACTGTTGTGGTTTCAGATAGCTAGGAGTATAAGTAATGGGACAAAAAGTTCATCCTACTGGTATTCGCCTAGGTATCTCTAAACCTTGGGTTTCTACCTGGTACGCGAATTCAAAAGATTTCTCTGATCAGCTTTTTGGCGATCACAAAGTACGTACTTTCCTTACTAAGGAATTAAAAGCGGCTTCTGTGTCTAAAATCGTTATCGAGCGTCCAGCTAAATCTATCCGTGTAACAATTCACACAGCTCGTCCTGGTGTTGTTATCGGTAAAAAAGGCGAAGACGTTGAAAAACTACGTCAAGCAGTAACTAAGATTGCAGGTGTTCCGGCTCAGATTAATATCGCTGAAGTTCGTAAGCCTGAACTTGATGCACAACTAGTAGCTGACGGTATTGCGTCACAGCTAGAGCGTCGTGTTATGTTCCGTCGCGCTATGAAGCGTTCGGTACAAAATGCAATGCGCATTGGTGCAAAGGGTATCAAAGTTGAAGTTAGCGGTCGTCTTGGCGGTGCTGAGATCGCACGTTCAGAATGGTATCGTGAAGGTCGTGTACCTCTACATACTCTTCGTGCTGATATCGACTACGCAACTTCTGAAGCCTTAACCACTTATGGTATCATTGGTGTTAAAGTTTGGATCTTCAAAGGCGAAGTTATTGGTGGTTTACCACTAGTACAAGAGCAAGAGAAGCCAGCTAAACGCGCGCCAAAGAAAGCCAAAAAAAGTGCTAAGTAGAGGTAGCGAGTAATGTTACAGCCAAAACGTACAAAATTCCGTAAAATGCACAAAGGCCGCAACCGCGGTTTAGCGCAAAACGGTAACAAAGTAAGCTTCGGTACTTTCGGTTTGAAAGCTACTGGCCGTGGCCGTATGACTGCTCGTCAAATCGAAGCAGCTCGTCGTGCTATGACACGTCACGTAAAGCGTCAAGGTAAAATCTGGATTCGTGTATTCCCAGATAAGCCAATTACGAACAAACCATTAGAAGTTCGTATGGGTAAAGGTAAAGGTTCTGTTGAATATTGGGTTGCTGAAATTCAACCTGGTAAAGTACTTTACGAAATGGAAGGTGTTTCTGAAGAGCTTGCTCGTGAAGCATTTAACCTTGCAGCGCGTAAATTACCATTCACAACAACTTTCGTAACTCGGACGGTGATGTAATGAAAGCTAGCGAACTAAAAGACAAAAGCGTAGAAGAGCTAAATGCTGAACTTCTAGGACTTCTTCGTGAGCAGTTCAACCTGCGCATGCAAGCAAGCACTGGTCAGTTAGCTCAGACACACACGCTAAGAACAGTACGTCGCGATATCGCGCGTGTAAAAACAGTTATTAACCAGAAGGCAGGTCAATAATGAGCGATAAAATCCGTACTCTTCAAGGCCGTGTAATCAGCGACAAGATGGATAAATCTTTCACTGTTGCTATCGCACGTTACGTGAAGCATCCAGTATATGGAAAATTCATCAAACGTACGACTAAACTACACGTACATGACGAAAACAACACAGCTCAAACTGGTGACGTAGTTACTATTTCTGAGTGCGCTCCTATTTCTAAGACTAAGTCTTGGACTTTAGTAGACGTTGTTGAGCGTCCAAAGAAAGCTTAATTTTTAATTAAGTTTCCTTACTAAAAAGCCCCGGCATCTGCTGGGGCTTTTTGTTTTTAAAATACCGCTTACCGCCATTTTCTGATGAACTATTTCACTCATCTGACACTCTTAAAAATAAAAAGCGAGGCGCTTGGGTGTTAAAAGGGAATTACAAAGCATGGATCATCTCGATATTGCTACATACTGTGCTTTTGTTGTTACTAGCTCGATATGGCAAGTTTGTGAAGTTACACGCCGTCTCAGAACCGCCCAAGGTAATCAACGCGTATGTGAGTGTCGATTTAACAAAGCTACCTAGTTTGCAGAAGACTCAAGACAAACCTTTATCGGATCAGCCGCCAGAAACAGTTGATGAAGCGAAGGCTTTGCCGCTAAGAAAGGAAACCCCTCATAGCAGTCCTAAGCAGAAAAGCGATGATAGGGTTGTTGAATACTCAGTTAGTGAATCCCAAGAAGTGACAACTGAGGTCGCAAAGCCTGATCAGGCACCTGAACACTCAAAAACAACCGAAGTACCCTTTAAAAAGCTCAACCCGTATGCGCCAATTCCACAGCTTAAGTTTGAAAATGACTCTTCTAATGCATCGCTATTTGGTCAGGTGAACGCCGCAAATAATAATTCGTCTGTAGGCAGGATTTCTGTACCTGTGCAATTAACAGTATCAGATAAGGCAAAAGTCGTTTGGCAGAGTGGTGATGGTAGCAAGCGCATCGAGGTGCTAAATGGTATGTGTTATGGCATCGATTTTAATTCGGTGTTTGGTAAATCTGGAGTGCCAAGCGGTTCGCCCAGACCTTGTGAAGACAAGAATGCTAAATTATTTAAAGAAATAATGAATAAGTGGAGTAAAAACTAATAAAAAAACACTTTACCTCAACTTAACTTGAGCTTTTAAAGTGGCGTTTTTAAAAGGGCGCTACAATGAATCCATTAGAAAACTATCTATTAAGCTTGCAGATTAATACTTATAAAACTTCAATTTATCAAGTTATTGAAATACAAACGCGTATTTGGCAATCACTCCAATCAGGCTCTAGCTATGCACTGGCCATGCTGGAGGTATTAGAAGTAGTAAACCATTCAAAACAACAGCAGCATCAAGCACTGTTAAAGCAGGTGTTACAGCTTCTTGGCTATAGTGCCCAATCTCAAGTCGGTAATAATTTACTTGTTGCGCATAAGCACTTTTCACATTCGTTAGAATTATTATGAGCTGTCATTATTAGGTCACAAAGGTTGGGTGAAATAATACTGTTTTAAGGATTGAAACGGAGTTTCTGCATCATGAATGAGCAGCCAGAGATAATTATTATAGGTAATGGCCCAATAAATACCGAGCTTGCTGAGCTGATTGATTGTTGCCCTCGTGTCGTTCGTTTTAACCGCTGTGCAGCAATGCCTACGCACCTA
Source organism: Pseudoalteromonas sp. S2721 (assembly GCF_005887425.1). Taxonomy (NCBI): domain Bacteria; kingdom Pseudomonadati; phylum Pseudomonadota; class Gammaproteobacteria; order Alteromonadales; family Pseudoalteromonadaceae; genus Pseudoalteromonas; species Pseudoalteromonas sp. S2721. Next base: position 87,640 of record NZ_PNCZ01000024.1, on the reverse strand, counting down.
GGTAGGCGATGCACTGATCTATGGCTACTGGGCCGAGGAAGGCAGGCGCAAAGCTTACTTACTGATCCGCTTGTGATGCCGCTTGAAGGGATAAGTAAAGTTGTCGTCACTGATCCTGCGCCAAATTTACTTATGCAACACATATTCAAACTGATCCGTCGTCATGGCCGGCTTGACCATGGTGACGCTTTGTTTAATAAATATGGCAAAGGATTACAGCAAGAAAGGTTAACCCAGCAATTTCGCCAATCAGTCCTTGAGTATCTATTAACGTTAGGGCCAACAATACATAAGCCATATTGCCCAAGTTCAGGAACTTTAGCGATTGTTCACTACCTTAAATTGTTTTCAAAAGTGCATATAGCAGGTTTTGGTTTTCAGGGCTGGAAGCGTCATCCGTGGCATTTAGAAAAACGCTATGTATCAGAGTTAATTCACGAAAACAAAGTCATTATGCTTGACTGAAAAAAGGCACTTAGCCGAAACTAAGCGCCTTGGCTTAACGAAGTTACCAAATCATTTCTACAAATTCTGGGTGATCCACAAATGGGTTGCGGTTACCTTGATGTTCATAAGCGGCTTGGTTACGGTCAAGCTCTAATTGGCTAACGGGATCCTCGTTATGCCACTTTAATAACATAGTAACGACCCAGCTCTCAAAGACCTGATTAGATGAACCATTCAGTACAGCGTTACTGTAGGTTGTGTTGTTTTGCCATGAGCCAATCACGTTTTCATAGCGTGTTGCCATATAGAAGTACGCTCTTGCAAAGTCACCTTTAAATTCATCAATTGGTTCAAAAACCGTTCCTGAGTAATTTAATGAGCTGGCTGCACTACCTACTTTGCTGCCGTTACTAGAGGTATAGTTTGCACTAGCTACTTCACCAAATGGGTAGTTACTGCGTTTTGAATTGACATAACCGTCAGTGGCAAAAATATGATGTACGTCTGAATTCATTGGCTCAATTGTTCCACCAAACCAACTTTTCGGGAAAGAATGCTCACGGTTGTAGCAGTCTGCTTCGCTGTTGTATGTCCCACATTGGTCGCTCACAGCAACATAGTTGTAGCTGTCTTGGCCTGCAGGGTTTTCTGAATAACGATCTAAAATAGAGTTGTCGTTTTCAAAATACTTATCGCGTGAAGCAACATCGTAAAAGCTCCAAATCGCAGAATAGCCTTGTGAGTTGTGACCTTTAATGATGTTGTATAACTCTGTTTTTAGTGCATAACCACTAAGGCCTTGCGTTGTAACATAGTATCCCGATGGCTCTGTTGGGGTTGTACCACCACCGTCACCGCCGCCTGAGCTATCGCCTAGGCTAAACGGCGTTGCTTCTGAGCTTTGGAAGCTTGCACCACTGGCAAGTACTGTTTGACCTAATGAAAGGCTGTAACTGCCATTGCCGAATGAGCAGCATATGCCATCACCATAACTATCAAAAATAGTAAAGCTATAGTCACCATCCGTTAAACATGCTTGCTCACTGTACTGAGTATTTGCTGCATAGCTGCCGCCTGATGCTACTGCACTACCTTGGCTATTGGTGATTTGCCAGCTTGTTTCTTCACCATAGTTATCGGTAGTGAGGGTTAAAGACACTTGGTTATAGGCGCAGCTGCCCGAAGGTGGTGGGGTTGCGCCAGTGCTTGGTGCAAAGCTATCTACATAAACTACTTCGCTGCCATCAAAACCAGTTACGTCGTAAAAGCGCAGGCCAACATTAATTGATGTGGTAGCAGAGGCTGTGTACTGATAACTGATTTGTTGCCATTGATTAGTTAATGCTGAATTAGAATAGCCTTGATAGCCATCAACCACTAAGCGAGCTTTTACGCCGCCTTCTGTATGGTAAACCCAAGCTGAAAACTCATAAGTTTCACCCGCCACTACATCAACTAGCTGCTGTAAATCGGTATTACTTTGCGTGCCAGTATTAACCACGACTTGCGCTGAGTAATTACCTGAGTAAACCACATTACTATTAGCGCTAAGGCTAATACCGCTATCTATGGTGCTCCAGCTTGCAGGGGTGTTTGCTGACCAGCTTTCGAAGCTGGCGTTATTAACATTTGCCAATGCTGAACTCGCTAGGCACAGCAAGCCACTGGCTAGCATATATTTTTTACATGTCCCGTGTGACATTGTATTTTCCTTTTCATATTTTTTAATAGTTATTGCTGTTCTTAAAATGAACACAGCGAGTATAGGCTAATTGTCTTATGTTGCAATAATGTTAATTAATAAAAGTTTCTTATTTGGGAATTTTTGCTTTTAACATGTTTTTTTTGGATAAATACTAAATTAATAACTAAATGGAATATCAAAGCAGATTCTATTCTTTTTTAATCGCCTCAGACCTCGTTATTCTTCACGCTCAGATAAACCTTTAAAGCGTTTTTATTAGGTCTTTAAAGTCGAAAAAATTGTTCGCGAAATGACGGTAGCAAGTTCGTTTCGCAGTTAACTTTTCAGGGTTACGAGGAATAAATTCATGTTGTTAAGTCAACTAAATGCAGCGGCGAGCCCGCTATCGCAAGAGCAAGTACAAAAGCTGCAAGGCTTAGTGGCTGAACTTAATCCAATTCAGCAAGCGTGGGTAAGTGGTTACTTAGCTGCAAATGCCAACGCAGGTGCATTAACCGGTGGTGTTGCAGCCGCTCCAGCTGCAGGTGATGCACAACCGCTAACTATTTTATACGGCTCGCAAACGGGTAACGCAAAAGGCGTGGCAAGTAAGTTAAAAGAGCAAGCAGAGTCGCGCGGTCTAACGGTTAAGTTAGTAAACATGGCTGACTACAAACCAACTGCCCTGAAAAAAGAAAAGTTCATCACGGTTGTTGTTTCAACTTATGGTGAGGGTGAACCACCAGAAGACGCTGAAAGTCTGCATGAATTCTTAACGACTAAAAAAGCACCAAAACTAGATGGTGTTAAAGTGGCTGTGATCGGCTTAGGTGATTCAAGCTACGAGTTCTTCTGCCAAACAGCAAAAGATTTTGAAGAGCGTTTTAACAAGCTTGGCGCAGAAACTATTTTCCAGCGTGCTGACTTAGATGTTGATTACGATGATGAAGCTGCTAAGTGGATTGACGGTGCACTTGATGCGTTTGAACCTGATCTTAAAGCGCAGCAGCAAGCAAGTGGTGGTCAAGTTGTGGCGATGCCATTTGGTGCAGCGGCACCAGCAGCAAGCCAATACACCAAGCAAAACCCATTTGCTGCAGAGCTAAGCGTTGTGCAAAAAATTACCGGTCGTGATTCAACCAAAGATGTGCGTCATGTTGAAATTTCATTAGAAGGTTCAGACATCACCTATACACCGGGTGATTCGCTAGGCGTTTACTTCTTAAATGACGAAGCGCTTGTTGATGAAGTACTTACGCTTACACAAATCGATGCATCTAGTACGGTTGAACTCGGCGACGAAGAACTAAGTATTCGTGATGCGTTAATCGAAAAATTAGAACTAACTCAGTCATACCCAGGCTTTGTTGAAAAATATGCAACAGCAACGGGCAACCCTGATTTATTAAAGTTAGTTGAAGATAAAGCGGCAATGCGTGAGTACATTGAGCCTCGCCAAATCTTCGATATTATTCGTCAAAACCCAGCTCAGCTTGAAGCACAAACCTTAGTAGACTGCTTACGTAAACTACAAGCACGTTTATATTCGATTGCATCTAGCCAAGCAGAAGTTGAAGAAGAAGTTCACTTAACGGTGGGTCTGGTTGAGTTTGATGCATTCGGCAGCGAGCACTTAGGTGGTTGTTCTGGCTATTTAGCACGTCGTGCTGAGGAAGGCTGCAAAGTAAAAGTATTCAGCGAGCATAACGATAACTTCCGTTTACCGGCTAATGATGAAACGCCAATTATCATGGTAGGTCCGGGTACAGGTATTGCACCTTTCCGTGCGTTTTTACAAGAGCGTGATGCCCGTGAAGCAAGCGGTAAAAATTGGTTATTCTTTGGTAACCCACACTTTACCCAAGACTTTTTATATCAAGTAGAAATTCAAGGTTACTTGAAGTCAGGTTTACTGACAAAAGTGGATGTGGCGTTTAGCCGTGACCAAGCGGAAAAAGTATATGTTCAAGACAAACTTCGCAAAAACAGCCAAGAAGTATTTGCTTGGTTAGAAGCGGGTGCTCATTTCTATATCTGTGGTGATGCAAACCGTATGGCGAAAGATGTTCATCAGGCGCTTGTCGACATTATCAAAGAAAATAGCGGCAAAGATGATGAACAAGCTGAGCAATATTTAAAAGATTTACGTAGCGCAAATCGCTATCAGAAAGACGTGTACTAATCACGTTTAAAGCTAACAGCCGTCACTGTAACAAATTTAGGAAATACCATGAGCGAACAAGACAAAAACGTAAAGCTTTCTGATAACGAGCGTTTGAAAAGAGAAAGTAACTTTTTACGTGGCACCATTGAGCAAGACTTAAAAGACGAGATCACTGGTGGTTTCACTGCTGATAACTTCCAACTGATCCGTTTCCACGGCATGTACCAGCAAGATGACCGTGATATTCGCCCTGAGCGCGCTAAACAAAAATTAGAGCCGTTACATAACGTAATGTTACGTGCTCGTATGCCTGGCGGTATCATCAAGCCAGAGCAATGGTTAGCGATTGATAAGTTTGCTGAAGAGAAAACCAGCTATGGCAGTATTCGTTTAACCACGCGTCAAACGTTCCAGTTCCATGGTGTACTTAAGCCAAATATTAAAGGCATGCATCAAATGCTCAATAGCGTGGGCATTGACTCAATTGCAACGGCGGGCGATGTAAACCGAAACGTATTATGTACAACGAACCCAGTTGAATCTGAGCTTCACCAAGAAGCGTACGAGTGGGCAGCGAAGATCTCTGAGCACCTATTACCAAAAACCAAAGCATACGCTGAAATTTGGCTAAATGGTGAAAAGAGTGAAACCACTGAAGAGCCAATTTTAGGTTCAACTTACTTACCGCGTAAGTTTAAAACCACAGTGACAATTCCACCGAACAATGAAGTGGATGTGCATGCGAACGACTTAAACTTCGTGGCAATTGCAGAAAACGGCAAGTTAGTTGGTTTTAACGTGTTAGTGGGTGGTGGTCTTGCGATGACTCACGGTGATACAGCAACGTATCCTCGTAAAGCAGATGACTTTGGTTTTATCCCACTTGAACACACGTTGAAAATTGCTGAGCACGTGGTGTCTGTACAACGTGATTGGGGTAACCGCTCAAATCGTAAAAATGCGAAAACTAAATACACACTAGACCGTGTAGGTTCAGATGTATTTAAAGCTGAAGTTGAAAAACGTGCCGGTGTTCAATTTCAGCAGAGCCGCCCGTATGAGTTCACTCACCGTGGTGACCGTATCGGTTGGGTTGAAGGTATTGATGGTAAGCACCACTTAACGCTGTTTATCCAAAGTGGCCGTATTTTAGATTACCCAAATCAACCTCTTAAAACAGGTTGCCGTAAAATTGCTGAAATTCACCAAGGTGATTTCCGCATGACTGCAAACCAAAACTTGATCATCGCAGGTGTTCCGGCTGATCAAAAAGCGGTAATCGAAGAGATTGCTCGCAACCATGGCTTAATTGATGACAGCCATACAGAGCAGCGTAAAAACTCAATGGCGTGTGTGGCATTACCAACCTGTCCGCTAGCGATGGCTGAGGCAGAGCGTTATTTACCAAGCTTAATTGAGAAAACAGAAGCGCTATTAGCTAAGCACGGCATTAGCGATGACAACATCATTATGCGTGTCGTGGGTTGTCCGAATGGCTGTGGCCGCGCAATGTTGGCAGAAGCGGGTCTGGTTGGTAAAGGTCCGGGTAAATACAACGTGTACTTAGGTGGTAACCGTGAAGGCACGCGTATTCCAAAATTGTATTTAGAAAATGTTGGCGAAGACGTATACCTAGACGCATTCGATAAGCTAATTGGCCAATGGGCAAGTGAGCGTAATGAAGGCGAGTGTTTTGGTGATTTTGTAATTCGCAAAGGCATTGTTGCTGAAGTTAAAGTTTCAGTAACCGATTTTCACGCATAATTTTATAAGCGACACCGCTTTAAGGTTTGGAATTAACCATGAGTGAATTTAAAGACATCTTAACGATGAGTAAAGAAGACCAAACAGCCATGCTGGCTGATATTAATGGTCTTCTGACTGATAAAAGCGCAGAAGAGCGTGTTGCGTGGGCACTTGAAAACTTACCAAGCACTCACTTTTTGTCGTCGAGCTTTGGTATTCAAGCGGCGGTGATGTTGCATTTAGTGACATCGCAGCAGCCAGATATTCCAGTGGTACTGACTGACACGGGCTATTTGTTCCCTGAGACTTATCAGTTCATCGAGCAAATGACCGAGCGACTTTCGCTTAATCTTAAAGTTTATAAAGCACAGCTTAGCCCAGCGTGGCAAGAAGCGAAGTTTGGTAAACTTTGGGAGCAAGGTGAAGCCGGTATTAAGCAATACAATCAACTGAATAAAGTTGAGCCAATGACTCGCGCTTTAAACGAGCTGGAAGCAGGCACCTGGTTTAGTGGTTTGCGCCGTGACCAGTCATCAAGCCGTGCTGATAAGCAAATTGTTGAAATTAGCCGTGGCACAGTGAAAGTGTACCCACTTATCGAGTGGAATAACCGCGATATTTATCAGTATCTAACTAAGCATGATTTGCCGTATCACCCGCTTTGGGAGCAAGGTTATGTGTCTATGGGTGATGTTCACACCACCCGTAAACTTGAGCCTGGCATGACAGAAGAAGAAACGCGTTTCTTCGGTTTAAACCGTGAATGTGGCTTACATATTGATGGTGACGGTATCTAATCCTAAATTCCTATCAGAATTTTCTCAAAGCGCAGCTTAGCCTGCGCTTTTTTTGTGCTATTTATATACAATCCCTGGCTCAATTTTATGAGAGAAAATTATGAGTCGTGCCGTTGTTTTTTTATTATTGCTATTAATTACGCCTTTAGTGCGAGCAGAAACTTTACGTGTTGCGTTGTATGACACGGATTACCCACCTTATCATTTTGTTGATAGCGGTCAAAAAGGCCTAGTCGCTGACCTATTAAGCCGCTTTGCCGAAAAATATAATTATGATCTTCAGTACATGCTGGTACCAGAAGTGCGTTCGCAGCATTTACTTGATGAGGGTCAGGTTGATGTTCGTTTAGAGTCTGAGCAATGGTATCGTGGAGATAATCAATATTATTGGAGTGATAGTATTGCGATTGTTGAAGATATTTTAGTTATGCCCAGAGGTTGTCATATTCCAGCGATTGATGAGCTCGGCGGCTATGTGTTGATGGCTCGCTTTGGTTACACTTACCCGCAATTTGAAGCATTGTTTGCAGCTGGCAAGTTGCATCGTGAAGATTTTTACTCTGAAATAGATATGTTGAATGCTTTAGTCGATATGCAGCAAAATCAACGTGTTGCCGTCATCTCAAAAAACACATTGCAGTGGTATGCCTCAAGAAATCATGTCTTTAAGAAATTCACGGTAAGTGATTACAGTGTGGGTAGAGCGCCGATGCAATTACAGTTTACATACAATGAAAAAGGTAAGCATATGAGCGAGCAATTTAACGAATTTATGAAAAATCTTAAATCATCCGGTGAATTTGCTAAGATTGAGAGTAACTACCAATAATCGGTAAATGGAATGATTAAGCGTTTTTGTTATCTTGCGGTTATGTTGCTACTGACCAGTGTTGCCCTGCTGTTTTACATTAAAAAGCCAGACGGTAAACCTTACCTAGAGCTGAGCATGTTCGAGCGTTACGCAGAAAAAGTAAGTGGTGATGTGAGTGATTTTGCTTCGCAAGGTGCCGATACACTGACCAGCCAAGCAAAAAAGCTCACTGAGAATTTGAGCTTTAGCAAAAACGCGGATGCACCTGTCGTCGTGTATAAATGGCAAGATGAACATGGTCAGTGGCACTATGCTGATACCCCTCACCCTAATTACGTTAGTACTACAGTAACTTTGGATCCGAACGATATAACTGTGTTACCTGCAGAGACTTTTCAAGCTGATGAAAAGCAACCAACAACCGTTAAAGCAGACGAAAAAGCTGCAGCGCTTGGGATATACGACCCTAAAAATGTACAAAAAATGATGCAAGATGCTGAGCAAGTAAAACAGCTTATGGAGCAACGTAATAAGCAACTTGAGCAGCAGCTCAAAGAGCAAGGTGGGAATTAACTTTGTTTGTTTTGCGCTGTGAGATCGCTTTCTATTTTCATCAGTAAAATAGTGAGATAAATTTTGGTGGGTAACGAGAACAGCACACCAACAGCAATACACGCTGCGCTGATCATAATGCCATGTATACCCATGCTATCACTTAAGTAATTGCCGGCTAATAGAGAATGCCCCAAAATGATTAGACAAATACCTAAAATAATAAAGGTTTTTAAGATTCGAATGATGGTTTGTTCAGTCATACAAGCACCTCACTTTAGCCTTAATTAAAGTGTAGGTGCTGTTGTCATTAAGAGGATTGTTCTAAATCAAGCAAGTGTCGGTTATTTGTCTAATTTTAACGCGCTGGTTTTTATGCGCTTTTCATTTTTTGTAAATAAGTGTGTTGCTCTAAACTGTAATTTATACCAATTCGCTTAATTAAGTGGTCTATTTTGAGGCAATAAAACCTCGTTGATAACAAGGCAAAAATTTCGTTATTTAGTTTGTTCTAAATCAGAAATTTTTAACGCAGGTAGCGACAGGTTTAATCCCTCAAAATGATTAAGTATTATTGCGGATTGGTATTACTGGTGTTCTAAACAAAAAAGGGGCTGAAAATTCAGCCCCTTAGTTAACTTAAAAGCAATTACTGCTCAGCCAGCATATTACGCAGAACATACTGTAAAATACCGCCATGTTTGTAGTAGTCCCATTCTTTCGGGGTATCTATACGTACATCAACACTAAAGCTAATTTGTTTTCCTTCGCTGTTAGTGGCAATCACACTGACTTCATTGGTTTTGTCATATAAGCCTTCAAAATCGAACGACTCTTGGCCGGTTAAACCGAGTGACTCATAGCTTTCACCTTCTTTAAATTGTAGGGGTAAAACACCCATACCAATCAGATTTGAACGGTGAATACGCTCATAACTTTGTGCAATAACGGCTTTAACACCAAGTAAAAGTGAACCTTTAGCAGCCCAGTCGCGTGATGAGCCTGTGCCATATTCCGCGCCCGCTAAAATAATCAGTGGCGTACCATCTTGCTGATATTGCATCGCTGCATCATAAATACTGGCGAGCTCATCACTTGGTTGCATACGGGTCACACCACCTTCGGTACCCGGTGCTAATAGATTACGTAAACGCACATTAGCAAAGGTACCTCGCATCATTACTTCGTGGTTACCACGACGCGAACCATACGAGTTAAATTGTGCTTTTTGTACACCGTGCTCTTGCAAGTAAAGACCTGCTGGGGCATCCGCTTTAATCGCACCTGCTGGCGAGATGTGGTCAGTGGTAACTGAGTCACCTAATTTTGCTAAACAGCGCGCACCACTAATGCTCGGAATACCAGGAGGCTCAATCTCCATACCATCAAAGAATGGCGCTTTTTTGATGTAGGTTGACGCATCATCCCAATCATAAAGTTTGCCATCAGGAATTTGAATTTTCTGCCAACGATCATCACCTTGATACACATTGCCATAGCTTGATGCGAACATTTCTTTGGTGACAGTTTCGCGGACGAGTTCGTTCACCTCACTAACACTTGGCCAGATATTTTTTAGATAAATGTCATTACCATTAGGGTCTTGCGCAAGCGGCTCATTGTAAACGTCGATATCTGTACGGCCCGCAATTGCGTATGCAACCACAAGGGGTGGTGACGCTAAAAAGTTCATTTTCACATCTTGGTGAATACGGCCTTCAAAGTTACGGTTACCCGATAAAATAGAGCTTACAACTAGTTTATGCTTTTGAATAGCTTCACTGATTTCATCAGCTAAAGGCCCTGAGTTACCGATACAGGTTGTACAACCATAACCGACAAGGTTAAAGCCTAACGCATCTAAATCATCCATTAAGTCGGCTTTTTTCAAGTAATCAGTCACCACTTGAGAGCCCGGAGCAAGTGAGGTTTTAACCCATGGCTTAACCTTTAATCCTAATTGTTTGGCTTTTTTAGCCACTAGGCCAGCAGCTAAAATAACACTTGGGTTTGACGTGTTTGTACAACTTGTAATTGCAGCAATGACACAAGCACCATCATTAAGCTCAAACTCTTCGCCTTTAAAGTTAACCTTAGCTGCGCCCATAAACTGTGCTTCGTTTACTGGCTCATCAGGGTTAGTGGTTGGGCCCTCGTCTTCAATGCGCGCCTCTTGAACATCGCTTTTATCGCGATGTTGCATACGCTCTTCTTGAAAGCCTTTTAAGTGCTCACCAATAATGCTACCTGCTTTATTAAGGGCAATTCTATCTTGCGGACGTTTAGGTCCGGCAAGGCTTGGCACAACATCATCAAGTGACAGCTCTAGTGTGTCGGTATAATGGGCTTCATCGCCAGGGTTACGCCATAAACCTTGGTGCTTAGCATAGTCCTCGATGAGTTTGAGTTGTTTGTCATCGCGGTTAGTTAAACGTAGGTAGTTGATGGTTTCATCATCAATTGGGAAAATACCGCAGGTTGCACCATACTCAGGCGCCATGTTTGCAATAGTTGCACGGTCTGCAAGTGGTAAATCAGCTAGACCATCACCATAAAACTCAACAAATTTACCTACTACGCCATGCTTACGCAGCATTTCTGTCACGGTTAGTACAAGGTCGGTTGCGGTCGTACCTTCTGGCAGGCGACCATTGAGCTTAAAGCCAATGACCTGTGGAATGAGTAAGCTGATCGGTTGACCAAGCATTGCGGCCTCGGCTTCAATACCACCCACACCCCAGCCTAGTACCCCAAGACCATTGATCATGGTGGTGTGCGAATCGGTTCCGACTAGGGTATCTGGGTAGGCGAGTGATTTACCATTTTTACTATCGTTAAATACCACGCGGGCTAAATATTCTAAATTTACTTGGTGTACGATGCCGGTTGCTGGTGGCACGACTTTCAAGTTATCGAAGGCAGTTTGCCCCCAGCGTAAAAATTCGTAACGCTCTTTGTTACGCTCATATTCAAGTTTTGCATTTAAGTCGAATGAACCATCTTCACCGTAGCCATCAACTTGTACTGAATGGTCAATAACAAGCTCGGCAGGCGACAGCGGATTAATCTTCGCAGGGTCGCCGCCAAGTTTTTCCATGGCATCACGCATCGCGGCTAAATCGACAATGGCGGGTACGCCGGTAAAATCTTGCATGACAACACGAGCAGGCGTAAATGCGACTTCTGCTGATGGTTTCGCTTGAGGGTCCCAGTTTAATAAGGCATCGATATCTTGCTTTTTAATATTAACGCCATCTTCATTGCGCAACAGGTTTTCAAGTAAGATTTTTAGAGAGAATGGTAGACGTTTTGCTTTGTCGCCTAAACCTTGTAAAGAGTGAATATGATATTGCTCACCATTAATCGTAAGCTGCTTTTGGGTATCAAAACTGTTATTCATTATTTGCCCCTGTGGTTTGAGCAAGCAATTTGGCTTGCTTTGTTGTTTCCTTTTCGAAATAGACACAGTGTTATTGCAAACTTAATACCAGCTGAGAAATTCATCTAGCTGATGAAAAAATATGCTACCTAATATAGTTGCTGCTGATGTGATTTATTTCAAGGGAAGGGGGCAGATAAAAAGGGTAGTCACTTTAAACTACCCTCAGAAATAAGTGTTTTTAGTTAAGCCAGTTTTGTTGTTTACCTTTATGGCTAATAAACAATAATAGTAAACCAATAACGATCACGCACAATGGCATTGCTAATGCGCTAGTACCAAACATAGCAAGGCTATCTATCACCACAAAATTATAATATTGCTGGACTAATACGGCGATAAACGAGATTAAAAATAACTCGCGCGCAAGGGCTTTTTTTGTCAGTAATAAGATGCTCGCAAAACTTGCTGCAAACACGGCTATCGCAAAGGCAGCCGTTGACCAGAGCGGTATGTCGCGGTATGCGGCTTGTTGTGCTTCGGGGAGTTGGTTAATCATTTCGGGTGTGATCAACAGTTGCATTATAAATGCAATGACACCTAAAAGATTCCATACAAGGGCTGCCCAAGCAAGTGGCTTGAGCCAAGCTGGAGGATTCATAAATCACCTTTTATTGTTGTTATAATCGCATTCAATTAAAGGTGATTTATACTAACTAAGCAAGCTCTAGTTAACCAAAAGAGATAGGGCGACGGCCGGTTTTTTCGTCTACTTTTGGTTTTTTAGTACGTTTACGCTTCGATTTTTTTGGCGCTTCTTCAGTGCTTTGTGGTTGTGCTTTTTGTACAGGTTCCGGTGGGCGAGGATTCGGTGTTGCATCTTCGCTTAAAGTAAGTTGGAACAACTCACCATCGAAAGCCAACACGTCACCACTGTATAATTTTTTCCGTTTTATTGTACAAATTTCATAGTTAACCCCAACATAACCTTCACCAATTAAGGCTTTTGCTTGGCCGCCTGTTTCGACTAGGTCGAGCACTTTTAACAAGTTGCATAACTCTATTGGCTCTTCTTCTAGTTCAATTTCGATGAAATCTTCGTTCATGTTGGTCTCTCTTAATTCAATCGCAGCCATTATAAAGCCTAGCACTCAATTGAACCAAGATTAAATTTTTAAGCTCTTCAGGCGGTTAAAATTTACAGCAATAAAAAATCTGACATTTTTATAAACAGTAAAAAAACTGCAGTATTTACTGGGTACACTGCGCGCGTTCGGAATTGGTGTACAAATTGCTAAATGCATGTCCGTTTCATTTTTTATTCGTTCAGGAGAAGTTGTAATGGGCGTAAGATCAGCGCTAAGAAAAGAGTTAATGGGTTTGCAAGATTCGTCATTGCTTGCTGCAGATGATGTGCGAGCTTTGTTAACGCAAACAATTAAATCTCAGCCTGAAAAGTCAGAACAAGGTTTTGCGTTAATTTCGCGTTTTAATGATAACCATAGCCAGTTAAGTTCAGGTGAAACAAATAAAGAAAAACTGCTTCAGCATCAAACTCACCGTTTATTTAAAGATATTTTATATACCCGTCAAAGTGTTAATAGTTGGCTAAAAAAACATCTTAATTAATTGATTTATTGTTTTTCTCACTTTAGACTACATTTGTAATCTAAAGTGAGAAAGAATATGAAAAGGATAATTTCGGCAGCCATATTTTTAATTTTGGCTGGTTGTCAGCAAGCTACAGTCTACGTATACACAGAAAATCTTGATCAGTCGCAGTTGCAATCATTAGAGCAAGCATTAAATAAGCAAAGCTTACCCTATGAATACACTCAGCTCCCAGTGCCAAGAGAGTTTGCGGATGCAACCTTAATGTTATCGAGTGATAAAATCCTCACTCATGAAACTGAGCAACTTGCTGAAATTATGCAAGGATTGGGTTATGAAGTTGAAATCAAATACACCACAGATGCCAACCACTTTTACAATCATGGCAATATTGGCTTTTATTTAAAAGCTAAAAATACTACCACTAATTTTACTATGCCGGCTCGTGTACTCACCACAGGATGTGTTGAAGACAAGTATAATGATCTTGTTGTTACATTCAGTGATAAGCAAGCTCACTTTACTCTTGCTGGCGGTAGTAAAGTTACTCTTGATTGGGAATACTTATACGGCCACCTAGTCATTTATTATAAAAACTATTCGCAAAGTTACAGCCATTTAACGCCAGAAGTGAGTACCCCTTTTGGTATGAAACCATCAGACACCTACCGTTACACGGCTCGCGTTAATAGCCCAAGTTGGTTAAATTGCTCATTTCAAATTGTGTATATGGACTAGCTACGTGACTCAAGGTAAGTGCTTAACTTAGTAATACGTTCACTCATACCTTCGATTATGCGATCTTTAATTTTCTCGCGGATCACATTCGGCAAGCGGGTAAGTGCCTCAGGGGTGATAGCTAACAAAATGGTATCAACTTTTGCGCGCGCACTGGTACTGTGCTCGCGGTTATTGATAAAAGCACCTTCACCGATAAATTCACCAGGCTCAATCGTGCCAAGTTCAAGAAGATGGCTTTGTTTGAATACCATCAGTGAGCCGCTTAGCACAATATAAAGCCGCTTATCAGTATCGTATTGTTTGAAAACAGCGCGGCCTTGCTTGACCAAATATAAATGGCTAAATGACTCTAATAACACTTGTCGTTCGCTTAATGTGAACTCTCTAAAAAATGGTAATCTGTTAATAATTTCCATTTGTTTAATTAGTGGAATGTGCTCGATTAAATTCATTGACTCACATTGGTTTGCGCGAAATTAGCTAATATTGCGCTCTTTTAGCTTGCGGGTCAATGTATTACGACCCCAACCGATCTTCACTGCGGCTTCTTGCTTGTGCCCAGCACAGTTGGCAAGAGCAGTTTTAATCAAGCGAGTCTCGAGTTGTGCTTGAATGGCAGGCCAAATATTTTCTTTACCTTGTTTAAGTTCAAGGTTAAGCCATTGTTGAAATGCATCTAGCCAGTCGCCTTCTTGCTCGATTGGTGTAACTGCGACGATTTCAGGTGGCAAATCTTGTTCACTAATAAGTTCACCCGGCGCCATAACGGTTAACCAACGGCAGGTGTTTTCTAATTGGCGCACGTTACCTGGCCAGTTAAATAGGCGTAGTTGCTCAGTGGCTTTTGGGCTTAAAATTTTGCTGTCAACTTGCAGTTCTTTGGCACTTTTATGTAAAAAGTGTTGTGCTAGTCGTTCAATATCTTCCGTACGCTCACGCAGCGCGGGTAAGCGTAAACGCACTACGTTTAAGCGGTGGAATAAGTCGTCACGAAACTTACCTTGTTTTACCAAGTCTTCGAGGTTTTGGTGCGTTGCAGCAATAATACGTACATCAACTTTAATACTTTGATGGCCGCCCACTCGGTAAAACTCACCATCGGCTAACACGCGTAATAAACGTGTTTGAACGTCGAGTGGCATATCACCAATTTCATCTAAAAATAAAGTGCCACCATTCGCCTGTTCGAAACGGCCTTTACGAATGCTGTCGGCTCCAGTAAATGCGCCTTTTTCGTGGCCAAATAACTCTGACTCAACTAATTCTTTAGGAATGGCAGCCATATTCAGAGCTATAAATTGGTTTTCTTTGCGTGGGCTGTGGTTATGCAGGGCGCTTGCAACTAGCTCTTTACCTGTCCCTGACTCACCATTAATCAGCACGCTCATACTTGATGCTGATAATTTACCGATCGCGCGAAACACCTCTTGCATTGCAGGTGCTTCACCGATGATATGCGCATTGGTTTGTGGTGCTTGTTTGCGTTTAGTTTTCTTCGTTGAGTTAGCGCGACATGCGCTTTCTACCAGTGCCACGGCTTCGTCTAAGTCAAACGGTTTGGCGAGGTACTCAAACGCCCCTTTTTGGAAGGCATTTACCGCCGAATCTAAATCCGAGTGAGCGGTCATGATAATAACAGGTAAGCCAGGATTTTGCTCGGCAATTGTTTCGAGTAACGCCATGCCGTCCATGCCAGGCATACGCACATCAGATACCAATACCGTGGGCTGGCTAAACTTTAATGCGTTAAGCACATCTTGTGCGTTTGCATAGCTTTCAGTGTCAAATCCTGCACGTGCCAACGCTTTTTCCAATACAAAGCGAATTGAGGCATCATCATCAACTAACCAGACTGTTTTCATGACTACTCCAAAAAACCATTAATCCGTAAAAGGCAAATAGATATTAAATTCTGTATGGCCTGGCCAACTGTCACAATCAATGTGGCCGTCATGTTGGTCAACCAAGGTTTGCGCTATCGATAAACCAAGCCCTGATCCATTTTCTTTGTTGGTGATCATTGGGTAGAACAAGGTTTCACGTAAGCTCTTGTCTATACCTGGGCCGTTATCCGAAATTTGGATCAGCAAGGTTTTTTTCGGTGCCTTACCCGGGCGCCTGTGTTGATGATTGATGCGAGTCTTTATTCTTATCTCGCCACCATCAACAAGTGCCTGTTGTGCATTACGAATAATGTTCAGTACCACTTGCTGAA
This sequence comes from Pseudoalteromonas sp. S2721, assembly GCF_005887425.1. NCBI lineage: Bacteria > Pseudomonadati > Pseudomonadota > Gammaproteobacteria > Alteromonadales > Pseudoalteromonadaceae > Pseudoalteromonas > Pseudoalteromonas sp. S2721. The sequence goes on along the minus strand of NZ_PNCZ01000024.1, from coordinate 71,493 downwards.
TTTTACTCTGATCTATGTATACACTCGGTATACTTGGATCATAGTCTTTCACTAAAGTGATATTGGCATTGTTGTCTAACATGCTCAGTTTAATCACCGACTCTAACGCTTGGTGAATATTGCCATGGGATTTGTGTGGCAGTTGATTCGGACCAAGTAAACGGTCGACAAGCTCGCGTAAACGGTCTGCTTGTTCAATGATTAATTCGGCACATTGATCACGTTCTTGCTGATCAACCTCATACTGCAATAATTGCGCCGCTCCGCGAATTCCACCTAAAGGATTTTTAATTTCATGTGCTAAACCACGAATAAGGTTACGGGCAGCTTGATATTGATGCATTTGATTCGAAGCTTGGTCATGGCGAATTTCATCATCCATTTGGCGGCATTCGAACAGGATATAATTTTCATCGTTGCTACTTATTCGGCGTGTGCTAATAGTTAACTTGGCATGGCGAGAATCGACGAACACCACGTCAGCTCTATGTTGGTGGCAATCGACACCGTCAAACAACGAATACTGAGCAATACGTTTTAAATCTATCGAGTGGTAGTTAAATAGGTTGTCGAACGGTTGGTTGATGATACGTTTTGGGCCTAAACCTAAAAGCTCACTGGCGCTATCGTTTGCGTAAACCAGTTTAAAATCATGATCGAGTAAAATAACAGCAGTACTTAAATTTTTCCAAATACTGTCGAGTAATTGAGAATTAAAATGTAGATCTCTGAGCATGGTTGCACCATTTTAGTGCGTTTCAATTTAGTGCAGCTTAGCATACTCTTTTTGCTTTGCGAGACATCATGTCGAAAATTCTAATTTCCGTTATTAATTGAAGTTCTGTGCATGAAAAAAGTGCTGACTGGGCTAACTGAAACGAGTTTATTATTCGCATCAAAAAGTTTCGCTTGTAATGTGTGTTCGCCTCGAAAGACCTCTCTTAGAGCAAAGGTCGTGCTATTACTTGGTGCGCCATGAGGTGAACCATCAACGAGTAATTGAACTTTGAAACCAGTTTCAAAACGGGGGCTGATTCGTGTAGTAACATAAACAGAACCTGTATTTTCTCTCACAGTTTCTTCATTTGCGGGGGCTGCAATTGACACTTTAAAGTTAACAGGGACTGCACTTTGAGCAGTATCAAGAATACTGGTATCAGCTGCAGGCATTGTAAGATTTTGGGTATTTAACTTGACCTCAGTAGCACCGGGGCGAGGAGTATCAGAAAATACTAATACACCATTCTCATCTTTCCAAGAATAGACTTTTTGTGCTGCTGTATAACCAAAAAAGCTTGCAAATAATAACGATAATACCAATAAGGTTGTGTTTTTCACCCTGCGACCCTGCATTTTTTCACTTAACTAAAACTGTAGAGTAGAACCCGCTCAATTACCATTAAAAAAGCCCGCAGAGCGGGCTTGAGAACACACATTTATTATCTTTTAGATAATTCTGATACAGCGTGTATTACACGCTGTAGTACATTTCGAACTCAACTGGGTGAGTTGTCATGTTAAGTTTTTCAACTTCTTGGCTCTTAAGCGCGATGTATGCATCGATTAGGTCATCAGTGAATACGCCACCTTGAGTTAAGAACTCACGGTCTGCGTCTAATGATGCAAGTGCTTCTTGTAAAGAAGATGCAACTTGTGGGATCTCAGCTGCTTCTTCAGCAGGTAGATCGTATAAATCTTTGTCCATTGCATCGCCAGGGTGGATCTTGTTCTTGATACCGTCTAGGCCAGCCATAAGCATTGCAGAGAATGCTAAGTATGGGTTCGCAGTTGGATCAGGGAAACGTACTTCGATACGACGTGCTTTTGCAGACGGTACCACTGGGATTCGGATTGAAGCAGAACGGTTACGTGCAGAGTATGCAAGCATTACAGGAGCTTCGAAGCCTGGTACTAAACGCTTGTATGAGTTCGTTGACGCGTTAGCGAATGCGTTGATTGCTTTAGCGTGCTTGATGATACCACCGATGTAGTAAAGTGCTTCTTCAGAAAGACCTGCGTATTTGTCACCCGCGAAGATGTTTACGCCATCTTTACCTAGAGATTGGTGACAGTGCATACCAGAACCGTTATCACCTACGATTGGTTTAGGCATGAATGTCGCTGTTTTTCCGTATAAGTGAGCCATGTTATGGATAACATATTTCATCTCTTGGATTTCGTCAGCTTTTAATACCATTGTATTGAAGCGAGTTGCGATCTCATTTTGACCTGCAGTTGCTACTTCGTGGTGGTGAGCTTCTACTACTTGACCTAGTTCTTCAAGAACTAAACAAGTTGCTGAACGCCAGTCATGTGATGAATCAACAGGTGAACACGGGAAGTAACCGCCTTTAACACCTGGACGGTGACCCATGTTGCCACCTTCGTAATCTTTATCTGAGTTCCAAGCAGCTTCTACAGAATCGATTTTGTACATAGAACCAGACATGTCTGATTTGTATTTAACGTCATCAAAAAGGAAGAATTCTGGCTCTGGACCGAATAATACAGTGTCAGCAATACCAGTAGAGCGCATGTACTCTTCAGCGCGTTTTGCAACAGAACGTGGATCACGCTCGTAACCTTGAAGTGTTGAAGGCTCAACTACGTCACAACGTACGATTAGTGTAGCTTCTTCAGAAAACGGGTCCATTTTCGCAGACTCAGGAACAGGCATAAGTACCATGTCTGATTCGTTGATACCTTTCCAGCCAGCAATTGAAGAACCGTCAAACATTTTGCCGTCTTCGAAGAAATCTTCATCAATTTGATGATGAGGAATAGAAACATGCTGTTCTTTACCTTTGGTATCAGTAAAGCGTAAATCAATGAACTTAACGTCATTTTCTTTGATAAAATCTAAAACCGATTGTGACATGTGTCCTCCAATTGTTGGGTTTTATTTTTGCTGCATTATTGCTTTTCGCTTATATAAGCTGGTTTCGTGCCATGTTTTTAACACCTTGTTTAGGCTTGTAAAAAGTGAACAGGGCTTCGTTTTGTTAACTTTTATTGCACTAAGTTGGTGCGTAAAAAGATCATTCTGGTGCGTAAAAAGTGCGACCTTGTTTTGCACAATTATTGAGCGTGCCAATTTTTCGGTTATGAACACGATTTAGTGCCAAAATATGGTTCAAAAACTAAAATTTCGCCAGTTTTGAGCTCAGATTCACTTTAATTTTCATAAATTTGTCATTTATAAAACAGATACTTATAAAAAGCTTGAAGAAAGTTTATAAATTTATATTGGATAAACTTTCATCCATGCCATTATTAAGGGATAATATGCGCCCTTTTAAATCCTATGCTGGGACATCTGGTGAAAACGCAGGTGACTGCGTAGATCTTGCAGGATCAATGAGATTCAATTTCTCTGAGAAAAAATATGAGCATCGAAAAGTTAAGAAATATAGCGATTATCGCCCACGTTGACCACGGTAAAACAACTTTGGTTGATAAACTGCTTGAGCAATCAGGCACATTAGAAACGCGCGGCGGTAACGAAGAGCGCGTAATGGACTCAAACGACATTGAGAAAGAACGTGGTATTACCATTTTAGCTAAGAACACAGCTATCTCTTGGAACGACTACCATATCAATATCGTAGACACCCCAGGACACGCCGACTTCGGTGGTGAAGTAGAACGCGTACTTTCGATGGCTGACTCAGTATTACTACTTGTTGATGCTCAAGAAGGTCCAATGCCGCAAACGCGTTTCGTAACGCAAAAAGCATTCGCACAAGGTTTAACGCCGATTGTTGTTATCAACAAAATCGACAAACCTGGTGCACGTCCTGACTGGGTTATGGACCAAGTTTTCGATTTATTCGATAACCTAGGTGCAACTGACGAACAGTTAGACTTTAAAGTAATCTATGCATCAGCTATCAACGGCTGGGCAACAATGGATTTAGACGAGCCATCAGATAACATGGAACCAATGTTCCAGATGATCGTTGACGAAGTATCTCCACCGGATGCAGATCCTGAAGGTGCTTTCCAAATGCAAATTTCTCAGCTTGACTACAACTCATACATCGGTGTTATCGGTGTAGGTCGTATCAAGCGTGGTACTGTTCGTCCTAACCAACAGGTGACTGTTGTAAGCGCAGACGGTACTAAGCGTAACGGTAAAGTTGGCCAAGTAATGAGTTACTTAGGCCTTGAGCGTCATGAAGCAGAATCTGCAGGCGCAGGTGACATCATTGCAATCACTGGTCTTGGTGAGCTGAAAATCTCAGACACTATCTGTGATGTAAATACCGTTGAAGCATTACCACCACTAAGCGTTGATGAGCCAACAGTAACAATGACGTTCTCTGTAAACACATCACCATTTGCTGGTAAAGAAGGTAAATTCGTAACGTCACGTAACATTCTTGAGCGTTTACAAGCTGAGCTTGTTCACAACGTTGCATTACGTGTTGAAGAAACTGACAACCCAGATAGCTTCCGTGTTTCTGGTCGTGGTGAGTTACACTTAGGTATCTTAATCGAGAACATGCGTCGTGAAGGTTACGAGCTTGCTGTATCTCGTCCACAAGTAATCCTTCGTGAAGTTGATGGTCAAAAAGAAGAGCCATACGAAACACTTACAATCGACTGTCAAGAAGAGCACCAAGGTTCTATCATGGAACAAATTGGTCTTCGTAAGGGTGAACTAACAGACATGTCTCCAGATGGTAAAGGCCGTGTACGCATGGACTTTATGATCCCAAGCCGTGGCTTAATTGGTTTCCAAACTGAATTCATGACATTAACGTCTGGTTCTGGTCTTCTTTACCACACATTCGATCACTACGGTCCACATAAAGGCGGTACTATCGGTGCTCGTAAGAATGGTGTAATGATTGCAAACGCAACTGGTAAAGCACTTACTAACGCATTATTCAACTTACAAGACCGTGGTAAGTTATTCATCGGTCACGGTGTTGAAGTTTACGAAGGTATGGTTATCGGTATCCACAGCCGTGACAACGACCTAACTGTAAACGCGCTTAAAGGTAAGCAACTTACAAATGTTCGTGCATCGGGTACAGATGAAGCGCAAACGCTTGTTCCACCACTAAACTACACGCTTGAACAAGCGATTGAGTTCATCGATGATGACGAGTTAGTGGAAGTAACACCTGAGAACATCCGTATTCGTAAGCGTCACTTAACTGAAAGTGAGCGTAAGCGTGCGAGCCGTGCAGCTAAAGACTAAAAACGTCTTTTAGTTTTGCAAAATAGAAGCCGCCGTATTGAAAAATACGGCGGTTTTTTTGTTTTAGTGTAAGCCAGGTAGGTTGGGCAGAGCGAAGCGAAACCCAACTTAATTTATATAGATTTCTAAACGCAACTCGCAACTTTTTACTAACTCCCCCATCTGTACTATCTTTTCTAAATCCAACTTGCAGGAGAGTAAGATGTATTTAGTTAGACTGATTTATACAAGTGAAATTAGCGATGGGTTTGGGCCTAATGATATTGAGGATATTCTCGAAAAGGCGAAAAAGAAAAATGCTGAATGTAATGTAACAGGGCTACTTTGTTTTAATAGTACTCATTTTATGCAGTGTCTTGAAGGATCGCGAAAAGCAGTGAATGCAACGTATCATCGTATTTTGAATGATAAAAGGCATCGCAACATTATCATGCTGAACTATTGCGAAATTGCAGAGCGGGAATTCGAAAAGTGGTCGATGGGGTACATACCATATTCAAAACTAACAACGCCATTAAATATTAAATACTCAGGTACTAGCGATTTTAATCCATTAGCAATGTCAGCAGGAAGTGCTCACAAATTGATGCTTGCTTTGCGAGACTCCATGCTGGATAAAGTTATTTAATATTAGCCCGTACCTTTAAAGCGAGATTTGCTCTCCTTCGTTCATTATATAAACTGGAACTTGGCTGTTCATCTGCTTTTGCATATTTAACAACCTAAGTAATGCCGAATGACTTGAATGGTCACCCATTTGCCAGCTTGAGTTGCCGTAACCCCATGGGATCATCACTTTACAGCTTAGCTCTTCTGCCGCGTTTAATGCATCTTCAGGTGTAGTATGAACATAACGATACCACTTACCATCTTCTTCATGGTAGTAGGAAGCAATTGGCATTAAGCACACATCAATCTCGCCGTATTTTTGCTTAATATCTTGAAAGTGTTTTGAGTAACCGGTATCACCAGCAAAAAACAAGGTCTTACCATTTTGCTCAAGTAACCAACCATTCCATAAGTCTATATTGTGATCGTCGTAAATAAAGGGAACCATAATACGACTACTAAAGTGATGGGCCGGCACCGAATGAATCGTTAGGTCATTAATTCGTGTACTTGCATACCACGCCATCTCTGAAATATTAAAGCCACCAGTCGGAAAATTATCTGCAAAGCCTAGTGGCACTAAATAGCGGGGAGCATTACCAATTTCTTCGATATCTGCTTTATTAAAATGGTCATAGTGAATGTGTGAGTACATTACCGCGTTTAAACCTTCGAGCTCTGACTTAGTAGGCCAAAATCCGGGCTTACGATAACTGCCACCAGCAAGTTTAAAGGCCAAGTCTACGGGTGAGTCAAACTGATCTTTAACAGGGTCAAACAACAGTTGTTCACCATTTGGTGATTGAATATAAAAGCCTGCATGACCTAACCAACGGACTATAAACCCTGTATTTGTTGCTGGAACTATTTGTTCTGCTTGATATTGGCACTGAGAATTGCTGTCATCACATATAAGTAGCTCTGATGGTTCATAGCAATTGTCTGTACAGGTTGTTGGGTATTCTTTATCACCCGGATAAAGGTTGTGGTAGCGACCTTCGAAGTCACCTTCAGTTTTTAATGGGGTTATAGTGCCTTCACCGGCAATAACATTCACTGTATTTGAGTTGCTACATGCGCTTATAAGTGCTGCTGCAATAAGTGTTGAGAGTGTTTTTAAATGCATACTATGCTTACTTTTTATTCTTTGCCGTGAGTTTAGCAAAATAAAAATTAAGATAAATCATTAAAAAGTAACTAAATATTGACTAATTTGTGATGCGTTTTTTTTTTGCTATGATTTGAGTGATTTTCGAACAGCAATCAAGGAGGATAAATGAAAATTATTGCTTTTTTAATTGGTGTATTTTCACTGTCGTGTTTAGCCGCTACGGACTCGTTAACATGTAATGGCTGCTCCACTAATGGAATGGAAAACTTAGCTGCGTTTTCACAACAACGGTCGGGGTCTAGCTATGTGGTTATTTTTGATTTTGATAACAGGCAAGTGAAAAAGTATTACAGGAGCTTGCGATTTAGTAGCTTTGGTGAGCCTATACGTAACGCTGTTAATGTTGAGTTGAGCTATGAAGAGCAATTTGATGCAAATTTAATTCTGGAGTTTAGGCAAGAAGCAATATTGCTATTGAAAAATAAAAGTGTTGCTATGTTTGTTTCTAATGATGCTGAAACAGATTATATGGGCACTGACTCGAGCCAATCGATCGCCGCATTTTCTAGAGCTGAGATAAGCAACCAAAAAAGTACCTCTTCAGTTTTAAAAGATGTAGGTGGATTTGATGTTAAAGGAGATCCGTATACCTTCTTAAGTCGGTCTAGTTTTAGAAATAATGCATTTGATTATTATTTAAACCAAGATGGTTCTTTGTTTTCTGAATTAATTGACTCTGCTCTAGATGCCGTAAGAATACCCACAGGAAAAGACATGGGGCTCTACGTGACAATTAATTTTTATGAATCTGCCGATAAAAGTATTTATAACGGCTCTGTCAAAGCTGCAATAGACTTTACAAATGATGTGTTCATCATTATGAGCGCAAAAGATGCAGATAATAACAGTATTCCATTAAAAGTTAGTGACTTAAATAATGAATTTGTTTTTAAAAATAAAAGCAATGGTGAAACAATATTTCTCAATTATATAAATTTACTGTTTGACAGTCATGGAGGGCACACTCCAAATTGCGTGGTAACATCACACCGCACGCAAGGTGATCAACACATCTTTACATATAGTTGTAAGTAAATTTTTATATGCTCTAATAAAATTAATGCGGCTAATTGCCGCATTAATTTTTAGCTAACTATCTCAACCTGCTTTATTCATTTGCTCAATGAACTTATTCGAGTCTTCAATTGATTTGTTCATATCGTCCATTAACACTTTAATATCGCGTTTAAGATTTGTGAACTCACCTTTGATAGCTGTAACAGCCTGTGCGTTTAGGTTATGTTTTAAGTACAAAACGTTGTCATGTAAAGATGATAACACGGGTTCCATTTTGCTTTCTGCACTGCGCATTGAGCGAAGCAGTTGATCAAATTGGCGCTTAGTTGCGTTGAGCTTTTTGCTGCTTTCACGTTTTAGTGAGGCGCTTTTGTATTGCTCTAGCTCGTCGGCCCATTCATCAAACAGTGCCTCAGCTACATCTTCTACTTTATTGATATTGTTTGTAACGTCGTTCGCTGCAGCTAAGCTCGACTCGTAATCATCATTCAGTTGATTGTAGGCATCTTGTAGCTCACCACCATCAAAGTTGATCAGCGTGGTTAATCTGTCTAGTGCTGATTGAAACTCTTCTTGTGACTCTTGCTGTGCTTCTTTTGTTTCTTCTACGCGGTCCACTAAAATGTCGCGTTTATGCACACCGACAGACTCCATGGCTGAGTAATAAGCTGACTGGCAGCCCGATAATGCCATTGTAACTGCAAATAGTGGTGCACTTAAAAGTGTCAGTTTTTTCATTGAGAATCCTTTTTAGGTACCTGTCATTTCAAATTATGTGGTGGATTGCTATGATTATCAAAACATTTTAGCAGAAATTAGATTCTATGGACGAGAAGCTCAGTCGGTATAAGCTGCAAATAAGCATTTTCTTAAAACAACAACCTGCTTGGTGGATGCAGTATCTCAATCGTTGTATTGACGATCAAATCACAGTCAATGCGGGTTATTTGGCTTATGTAACCTTATTATCAATCGTGCCTTTAGTGGCGGTTGGTGTGGCTATTTTTTCTGCTTTCCCAGGATTTGAAAGCACGTTAGTAACTATAGAAAACTTCTTGTTTACTAACCTTGTGCCGACCTCTACAGATGTAATTAAAGAGCATATCAGCGCTTTTGCCGGTAATGCGAATAAAATGACTGCCGTTGGTGTGGGTTTTTTAGCGGCGGTATCTTTGTTACTTATTCGCAATGTCGATGCTACATTAAATCGAATTTGGCGTATTAAGAAAAAGCGTCCAATGATGATTTCGTTTGCCGTTTATTGGATGGTGCTTAGTCTAGGCCCTGTATTATTAGGGGCTAGCATTGGTGTTACTTCATACATCGTGTCGTTAGTGTCGTTTGCCGATCAAGGTATCCCCGGCTTTAGCGGCTTTTTATTGAAATTATTACCTTACATAATTTCAATGATTGGCTTCATTATGCTCTATACTTTAGTTCCTAACACACGAGTTCCATTTAGAGCGGCAATTCCGGGCGCTTTGTTTGCAGCTATGTTGTTTGAGCTGACAAAAAAAGGCTTTGCTTTGTACATCAGCCACTTCCCATCATACGAAGTTATTTATGGGGCGTTGGCGACAATCCCTATTTTATTTGTATGGGTGTATTTGTCGTGGATTGTCGTATTACTCGGTGCAGAATTTACTGTATGTATCAGCCCTGAGAATATCGAGGACACGCCAGATATAGAGGTTTAAATTCACTGCACCTAAGGAGAGCGAGGTGCAGTTACATCCACAATATGTTGCCAACCGCGATTACCATTTGAGTGTTGGCGATGGTCATCAAATCCATGTGCAAGAATATGGTGCGTCTACAGGGATTACTGTGGTGTTATGCCATGGCGGTCCTGGTGCGGGTCTATGCCCTGAAAATTGCCGCTTTTTCGACTTAGAACGTTTTCGAGTGATCATGTTCAGTCAGCGCGGTTGCGGTCACTCAACACCCCATGATAGTTCAACCAATACCACCTCAGAATTAGTTGCCGATCTCGAGTATTTACGCCAACAACTGGGTATTGAAAAGTGGCTGGTGTGTGGTGAGTCATGGGGTGCGACTTTGGCACTTGTCTATGCTATTCATCACCAAAAGCATGTTGCAGGGCTTATTTTACGGGCTAGCTTTTTAGCTTGTAACAGTGACTTCGAGTGGCTTTACACAACAAAAGGAGCCGGCGCGCATTTTTACCCTGAGTGCTTTAATGAATTTGCACATGATTACACTGATTGGCGTGCCTTACTCGACTTTTATCAGCAGCAACTAAACAGTGACGATCAAATTAAAGCCAGTAAATTTGCCAAGTTATGGTGTCATTGGGAGCAGGTGCTATGTCATGGCGAGCCTTTGACAAACTGGAGTTTACAGGAGCCCCATGTCGGGTTAAATCAAGCAAAGTTAATGGTGCATTACTTTCGTCATCGCTGTTTCATTGAAGAAGGCTTTATCGCAGAAAATGCACATTTACTGACTCATTTACCGATTTGGTTTATTCATGGCCGCGCCGATTTGATCTGTCGATATAGTGCCGTACAGCAGCTTGCTGAACAGTTAAATGCACAATTATTGATTTTAGATGGCATTGGGCACAGCAGCGATAATCAGGTATATTTGGCGGCAATGCGACGTGCCGCAGATTTAATGTATATCAAGTTATCGAGGGATCAATGCAAGGCTTAATTCAAAGAGTAAAACAAGCAAAAGTAGAAGTGGCAGGCGAAGTAGTTGGTGAAATTTCACAAGGTATTTTGCTGCTATTAGGTGTTGAAAAACCGGACACCGAGCAAAGCGCCCAGAAGCTTTTACACAAAGTCAGCAATTACCGCATTTTTACCGATGAACAAGGAAAGATGAACTTAAGTTTGAACGATATCAAAGGTGAGCTTTTAGTGGTTTCGCAGTTTACCTTAGCAGCCGACACCAAAAAGGGCATGCGCCCAAGCTTTTCAAGTGCTGGCACGCCAGAACAAGCCAATACGCTCTATGAGTATTTTATTGCAGAGGCTAAAAAAGCAGGCTTAACAGTGGCTACAGGGCAATTTGGTGCTGATATGCAAGTAAGCCTATGTAACGATGGTCCCGTTACTTTTAATTTATCTGTGTAATAGACAGCTACTTTTTGATCATCACGATATGATTCACGTAGTCGGGGATTTTTACAATGCTTGGGCGCTTGCCAAACTCGGTGATTAGCAGGTGCTCAAGTTGCTTTAGTTGCGATGGGTGATTGGACAAAAAATTAATGAACAACAAGCCATCTTTTGCCATCGCTGCTCTTAGTTTGGTGTAAAACAGGTGCTTGTATAAAAATAATGGTGCATCTACCTCACTGAATAAATCTAAGATGATCCAATTGTATTCGTTGTTTTGCTCTAATACTTGCTGCGCATCAAAACAGTGCAGGTTACTGGCATGGTCGCCACCAAAGTAACGTTTATAGCAGTGAATTATGTCGGGGTTTTTATCAACCGATGTCAGTTGGCTATCAGGGTAGGTGTGCTGTAAGTAGTTACGAATAGCACCACCACCTAGGCCTAATTCTAAAATCTTTTTCGGTTCCTCTAAGTCTTGCCAAAGCTTTGCAAGGTATTGTAAATGAGGGAAAAGTAATCTGGCAGGTCGGCGTTTTTCAATGACCGATTGCAGGGTTTCGTTGATCAGTAACCAGCGTAATTGGTTAAGTTGCCTAACTTGAATACTGTAATTGCCTTGTTTATGCCAATAAATGAGCTGCCCTAATCGGTGACAGTCCTCAATAAAACTATGTTTTACTGCGCCACTGGGTTCAAGAAAATGTTCCATATTTCGGGCCTTTAGCGTGTTATTATAATAATTAGACAATTATTTCAGCATAGACCAGTAAGCATAAAGTGCAATTGTGCATTAGTTTTTACAGCCATGAATAATAATTTAGGCTGGGTCACCAAAGTATTATTCCAACTTGATAGAAGATCGCGTATCGTAATTCGCATTGCAAAGGCCACGACAGAAAAACAACAGACCCGTGGCTGAATTATCACAGGAGTTTTTATGTTTAAAGTGACCACCCCGCAAAGCAGCGAAGATTGGCAAGCATACTATTCATTACGTTGGCAGGTTTTAAGAGCACCCTGGGGCGAGCCGCGCGGTTCTGAACAAGATGACTTAGAGCAAGACGCAGAGCACCGCTTTATCAAAAATAATGATGGCGAAGTATTAGGCGTAGCTCGCCTGCATTTTAATAATCATCAGCAAGCGCAAGTTCGTTATATGGCGGTTGCTGAAGGTAATCGTAACCAGCATATTGGTAGCCGTTTATTACATGAATTAGAAAAAATCGCATGGACTCAAGATGCAGATGAACTGGTATTGTTTGCTCGTGAGCGAGCCCTTGATTTCTATAAGCGTCATGGCTACGAATTAAAAGAAAAAGCACACCTTGCCTATGACGATGTACAGCATTGGAAAATGGTAAAACAAAAACCCTCTGAGCCGGGTTGGTTCCGTCATCCAAACTGGACACAAGTACTACAAAACACGTGGCGTGAGTCGATCCCTATCAGCGATGCAATGGGAATTAAAGTAGAAAGCTATACCGATTGGCAGTTTACTACGCGCGCTGATCTAGATGCGAACTTAAATCTTCATAACACTATGTTTGCCGGCTCGATTTATAGTTTAGCGACCTTAACAGGCTGGGGCGCAACTTACCTAGCGCTTAAAGAAGCTGGCCTTGAAGGGAATATCGTGTTAGCAGATGCCAACATTAAATACCTTAAACCACTGAATAACGATCCTCGCGGGAGTGTTGAGTTGGCTGGCTGTAAAGGCAAGTTGGCGGAGCTAGAGGACAATGGCAAAGCAAGCTACCATGTGCCAGTGAATGTATACGATGGTGATGTGCTAGTAGCAGAATTTGAAGGTCACTTCATCGTTAAAAAATAACGAATATTCAGAGCGAGCTAACTAAAGCTCGCTCTTTAAGTTAAAGCAAGTCAGTTAACAGAATACCCACACCAAAACGTTCAATATCGGCGTTGTAATCAATTAAGCTCTCACCATAACCATTAAAGTATTGTGCATAACCACGTAATCTGCCCCAAAGAGGGAAAGACCAGTCTAGTTGGATTGCGCCGCGGTTATCTGAATTTAAGTTATTACGGGTCATAAAGCTAAACTCATGCTCGTTGTAACGGTATGCACCCGAGAATTCAAAGTAACCCATGTATTTGTAGATATCAGGGTTGTCATCACCTTTAGCTTCTAGTTCATCGTCTTTTTTGTCTTCAGGAATGCGGTACCAAGGCTTAAAGCTAAATACAAAGCCATCTTTTTCCCATAAGAAGTCAGCATAGATACGGTTCCACGAACGTGAATTAGGCTGGCTGCGGCCATTAGATTGATGTGAAGCACCAATTGCAATCGCCATTTCATCGCCCCAAAGCACATGCTCAGGATCAAGGTAGTTCACCCAGAAGATCTCTGGTTCGTAGTTTGTTTCACGAAACGGCGATGAAATATCTTTATTGTAAAATTGCCAAAACGATTGCATGGTAAATGCAAAAAATACGCCCTGATCTTTATCAGAGAAGTCTTCGAAGATTGGCACTTTAATTGATAGTTGATATTTTACTTCCAGGTTATCAAGTGGCTCGCCATCAGTTTGCTCAGCAAGGTCTTTTAGGCCGTCAAAAGGGCGCTCATTCGGATTAGATACGTAAGAAAGCGGTAAAATATAGTTACGCTTATGTGGGGTGATCACATTACGGTTTTTCTTGCTCACTTCTTCACGCGCTTTACGTTTGTCTAAAGCGGTGAGCTTTTTGCTTTCATCTAAATCAGAGCACTTTTTACGAAGTTCTTCGAGTGTTTGCTTGCCGTCACCGCCAATAGCTTCGTTCAAAATACACTGCTTTACGAGTTCTAGAGCATCATCTTGTTCGTTAGTTTGTGGTTGTTCAGTTTGAGCAAATACAGGTACAGAAAATAAGCCAGCGGCTGCCAGCCAAATGCGCCATCCCATTGCAGTTCCCTTTCAGTAGACTTGTAAGTAGGTATAATTATAACGATTTTTACATAAGTAACCGTGAACTTGTACTGAATTGTTGAAATTTTAGGTAAATAGAGAGCCCCAAGCTAAGCTTGGAGCCCTGCTGTAACGGCCTAAGAGCATAAGCCGTTGACTCTCACGCAATGAGAAGGGATGGGCTTATAGCTCAAATACGTTGGTAAAAAACTTATAAAGTTCGGTACCTTGATTCACGCTTGCTGAAGCAAAATGCAAAATAGCAATGGCGTCTTTATCAAAACTTAATGTTTGTAGCGGCTGCTCAGAAAGGTAGCGCTCCATTCTTAAAACATGGGCGATAGGCTCACCAGCTTTAATATGGCCGCCCAGTGGGGCAAGGTATTCAACCATGCCACCCATAGGGGCATAGTAAGCTACATAATCTTCAAGCATGCAGGCATAGCGTGTCATCGCTTTTGGATGATACGCAGCATCAACTAATACCTCTTTTTGATTGAGGTAACTTAAAATGCTATTTGCATCTTCAAGTGCCGCACTTAAATCGATTTTTTCTTGGCTACCTAGCTCAACGGTGAATGCTTCTACTTGAACAGCAAATTCACGGCCTTGTTTGCCAAGCTCTTCAGACAGTGACCACCATGGACAGAAACTCGCTTCATCCATCGCGCCATCAAAATCACTTGGGATCAATAACACATGTTCGATGTTGAAGTAGCTCGCGCTGTCTTTGGCGTATTCAGGGCAATATAAGTGCTGACTTGAGATAGGCCCAGTGTGAAGGTCTAAAACAATATCTGCCTGATGGGCAAGCTTTTGCAAGTTAAGGGCAATACGCTTACCCGTTGTTAGGCTGTAATCAGGGCCCGTTAATTGACTATCGATGTCAGCAACGAGTGCCTGTTTAAACGCCGCTTTAAGGGTCGCATCATCACAGTCTTTATGCTGTTCAGCAACCTGTGACGGTAATGCTTTATTAAAGCGGTACATGCGGTTCCAGTTGGTGCCCGTAATTGGATCGAAGCGACCTAAAGTAAACTCACCTGATTTTTGATTGCAACCAATAGGGTTGGCATAAGGCACTAGGGTAATATCGCCACGCAGCTTGAGTGATTTTAGCTGCTCAAGCAATTGATAAATTACTGCATTACCTTGTACTTCAGCGCCGTGCATATTGGCTTGTATATACACGTTTGGGCCTGTGCCATCCCCTTTTAAGCGATACACTGGGATTGTCAGAGGTAGGCCGTTGGCAATCTCGCCAACCACAATATTCTCTTGGCTGATTAATTCTTTACTCATGGCGATTACCTTAAATAATAGCTGGCATCTTCAGCGCTACGAATGCACTCAATATTGCCTTGTTCAAGGATGTATTCAGCGGCTAATTCGTGGCATAAAAAGTACGGCATACTTTCGGTAAAGCCATACGCGCCACATTGGCTGAATACCAACCAGTCTTGCTCATTTAAATCGCTCGCTAATTGGTGCTCACCTAAGCAATCAAGGGCGGTGCAAAGCGGGCCGTATAAAGTCATTGCCGCAGGCTCAGCCGTCGATTCGCGAAGTAAGGCCGCAGGGAAATCTTGGCTTGTCACAGCTGGGCGAAGTAAATGGTTAATACCGCCTGATAAAATCACCTGCTGTTGATTGTAATTTACTTTACGCTCAACCACTGGCGTTGCGTAATGGCCGCATTCGCCCACCGCATAGCGGCCAAGTTCCATCCAAAGCTCTTTGACACCGGCATCTGCTTTAATGCTAGCCAAAGTCTCAATAAGTGCAGACCAATCGAGTCGGTTAGCATCTTGAGTATAAGGAATGCCTAAGCCACCCCCTAAGTCGAGAATATTAAGGTTAATGTTTAATGAGCGTGCTAGCTGTTGCAGTGGCGCAATCATCGCGCGCCATAGCTCGGCGAGCTTGTCAGTGCTCAGCATATTGCCCCATTGGAAAATATGCAGACCATCAAAGCTAAGAGCAGGGTAATCACTTGCAGTGAGTGCTTGCCACTCATCGCAGCCCAAACCAAAAGGAGTAAGACTATCGCCGCCAAGTGGATTCTTTTCGCTGTCTGGCCAACGAAGTTGAACACGCAATAGAACTTGCAGCTGACAATTTGCTTTTGTTGCTTGTTCGTTTAACCAGCGCACTTGGTTAATGCTCTCGGCGACAAAAGTACGTACGCCGCGAGCAATAAAATGTGAAATTTGTTTAGGGCTCTTTGCAGGCCCAGTGTTGAGCACGCGCTCGCTATCGATGCCTTGGGCAAGTACTTGCTCAAGTTCACCTTTACTTGCAACATCAAAGTTAAATCCTGCGCTGTCTAAACATTGAATAATGCGAGACAACGGGTTGGCCTTAACGGCATACCAAAGTTTCACATCGGTTTGCGCAGTCAGTTGATTTAAATGTGCAGTTAATTTATCTAAATCATAGATAAAAAATGGCGTATCAAGATGCGCTGAAACTTGCTCAACCGCTTGCTTGATATGCGTGCTCAAAAAGCTCATTAACGTAAAACCTCTTCTAACAGTAATGATGCATCGCTTTGTTCATCACGGTATTTCACGATCAATGCACACGACATGCTAAGACCTTGTTCACGAGCCCATGCATTTGAAGCTGGGCGAGAGCCTGGGATCACAATCGCGTTTTCTGGGATGGCTTCACCTTTGTCTAGCTGGCGCTCATTAACGCAATCGTAAACAGGAATGGTTGCCGATAAACGTACACCCGGCGCAAGTACAGCACCTTTTTTCACAACCACACCTTCAACAATAACGCAGCCTGCACCGATGAATGCGTCATCTTCAATAACCACAGGGCTGGCACCAATTGGCTCAAGCACACCACCTAATTGTACTGCTGCACTTAGATGAACATTTTTACCCACTTGTGCGCATGAACCCACTAATGCGTGGCTGTCGACCATCGTGCCTTCGTCGATGAACGCGCCAATATTTACATATGCTGGTGGCATGATAATGGTGCCTTTAGCAACGTGTGCGCCACGACGAACACTGCTACCACCTGGTACCATACGCACGCCAGCATCGGCTGCAAAGCCTTGTGGAGCTAAGTTGTGCTTATCAACAAAACCACCCGGGAACTCAGTGTTTGTGCCATTTTTAAAGGCTTCTAAAATGCCTTGTTTAACTTCAACATTGGCGTGCCAGTTGCCGTTCTCGTCTTGTGTTGCCGCGCGAACTGCGCCTGATTCTAAGTTGTTTAATAATTCTAACCAGCTCATGATAAAACCTGTTTTTAGTTCCAAGATAAAATTGTGTTGTTTGCGTGGGTGATGCTGTCTGTTTGCTCAAGCTCTAAATGCGTAAGCGGCGGACGTAAATGCGGGGTATTTATTTTACCTTGCAGGTGCATCAGTACTTTTACGGGGATTGGATTTGCCACAGCGAATAAACTTTGAATCGCTTGCGACCAATCGGTGAATAGATTTGGGTATTGACCACTTAAACTGCGTTTAACAAACTCATGGGTTTGACTCGGCCAAGCATTCGCGGCAACCGAAACTAAACCTTTTGCTCCAGCTTGAGCAAAATACGGCATAAGAGCATCATCGCCACTAAATATGGCCAGTGTTGGCGATGCCGTTCTAAAGCCTTCAAATTTGCTAATGTCGCCACTGGCTTCTTTTAAAGCCCAAAGATTTTTGTGGTCAGCAAGGTTTTTGATCACCTGCGGTGAAATCTCAACTGCACTGCGTCCAGGTACGTTATACAGCATACAAGGGTGGTTACTTGCGTTTAGTAGGCTTTCAAACCAATGCGTTTGGCCAACAACCCCAGGTTTTGCATACAGAGGTGAACCCAATAGATAGCCATGAATAGGTAGTTGGTTGCAGTATTCAACCCAAGCAACTTGTTGTTTGAGGTTCATGCCGCCCACAGCAACCATGAGTGGTACACTCGGTGCTAATTGGCAAACATGCTCAACGATGGCTTGTTGCTCTTTGAGTGAAAGCGCCAGTCCTTCACCGGTACTGCCAAGCAATAAAATGCCGTTATTTGCATCTTGTTGCTCTGCGACCAGTTGTTCAAGGGCCGTGTAATCGACCTCGCCAGATTCAGAAAATGGCGTGACAAGCGCTGTCCATAATGGATAGTCGTTTAAATCAAAATTGTTGATCATCTCTCACGAACTTATAAGGTATTCGAAGAGTTTATGCGGGAACATTTGAATGGAGCCGCATGTCGTCGTTCGAACAAGGTATAATTCGAAGAGCGAATGGGCTTAAAATAATAAAGACGCGACGGCCTTATTATACTAAGACCAGAAGCTCTCCACCAAACTAATCAATAGCACTTTGCTATTGTTGGTGACAGTCGCTGGGATTCAGCCCAGTCGCCCGAAATAAGCACCTCACAAACGGTGTTACTTCTCGGCGTTAATTCCCCTCACGTATGATCAACAGAGTCTGTGCTCTTCCCATACGCTACCTGAATAACGCACCTCTTCCAGCCCTTTATGCTCGCTTTAAAGGTTAAAGCCAACATACTTAAATAGGGTATTTGCAGCGATTAAAGCATTTTAGCCGTCTAGGTGTCAAGGCGAGGAATTTGTTTTTTAGTGACCGAATTTGCAACATGGTTACGTATAACCGTGTTTTTACGTACACTTAGCGCTAACCAAATCAATTGGAAAAATGATGGAAAAATTTAACGATATTTATCAACGAGCCGTATCTCGAAAGGGCAGTGAAGAAATGCTGCAAGCACTGTTATCAAACCCGCTCGACGATGCTGATATTGCTAAAATGCATGACGATTTATGGTTAGAAGAGTTCACGCGTAAAGTCTTTCAAAGCGGTTTTTATTGGTCTGTTATCAATAATAAATGGGCTGGTTTTCGTGATGTGTTTTGGGATTTCAGTGTAGAAAAATTGTTGATGATGCCGCCAGATATGCTCGAGCAAAAAGCCAGTGATGAGCGAATTGTTCGTAATTTTAAAAAAGTACAAACGATCCCAGAAAATGCGTACATGATCCACGAAGTTGCTGAGAAGCATGGCAGCTTTAGCCAATTTATTGCAGATTGGCCTACTGACAATATTATTGGTTTGTGGGCTTATCTTAAAAAGCATGGTGCGCGTTTAGGGGGAAATACTGGCCCATACGCTTTACGAGCGCTTGGTAAAGATACTTTTTTACTTTCTCGGGATGTAGAAGCCTATTTGCGTGCCCATGAGTTGATAGATGGCGGCTTACAAACTAAAAAGTCACTGCAAGCAGCGCAAGATTTTTTCAACGAATTACAACAGCAAAGCGGTTACAGCCTGCAGGCACTAAGCCAACTAGTGGCCTATGGTGTAGGCGATAATCGTGTGGGTGTCGCAACACGTTAAGGACAGTTATGAAACTGCAAACTCGATACACAGATATTAGTGAACTACTTGCTATCAAGGATATGCCGAGCGCTGTTGCCGAGCCGCAATTACTGCTATTTAATGACAAGCTAGCTGATAATTTCGCAATTAAACACGACAGCGAATTTTTAGCTAAATTGCTATCTGGTTCAACGATAGATAACGACGTTGCGCCGGTTGCTCTTGGTTACTCAGGTCATCAATTTGGTCATTTTTCACCGCGTCTTGGTGATGGTAGAGCGCATTTACTTGGTGCTATTGCAGATAAAGATGGCACATTGTGGGACTTGCAGCTAAAAGGCGCTGGAGCAACAGTGTTCTCGCGCGGTGGTGATGGTCGCTGTGCCATTGGTCCAGCTGTTCGAGAGTACATTATGAGTGAGGCACTTCATGCGCTTGGCATCGCAACTACGCGCTGTTTAGCTGTGGTTACAACTGGCGAAACGGTATATCGTCAGCCACCACGCCCGGGGGCAGTTGTTACTCGCCTAGCTAAAAGTCACATCCGTGTTGGTTCATTTCAATACTTAGCTACACAAGGTGATATAGAAGGGCTAGAGAAGCTCGTTGATTACGCAATTAATTGTCATTTTCCAGACATTAGCAGTACGGGTGAGCAGCGTTATATTGAGTTTTTAACTGCTGTACTCGATAAGCAAATAGAGCTGGTTATCAGTTGGATGCGAATTGGCTTTATACACGGTGTGATGAACACAGATAATACCTTGATTAGTGGTGAAACCATTGACTATGGCCCTTGTGCGATGATGAATCAGTTTGACCTAGACACGGTATTTAGTTCGATTGACCATCAAGGGCGTTATGCATTTGGAAATCAACCGAATATTGCTAATTGGAATATTGCACGCTTGGCTGAAAGCTTAATTCCGTTATTTGCTGATCAAGAGAGTGCCGTCGAACAACTCTCACCGGTTGTAAATGGCTTTGCAGCTAAATTTAATGATGCATTTAATACTATGTGGCAGCAGAAATTAGGATTAGCAGGTCAGCACGAAGGCGATCATGCTTTAGTTTCAGAGTTGCTAGGTTTAATGAAGCAACATCAGCTCGATTATACTAATACTTTCAATGCTCTGACTGAATCTTTACTTGCGGATTTCGCAATTCCAACTAGTTTAAAAGAGTGGCATAAAAAGTGGAACGTGAGGATTTCGTCTAAAAGTTATGAAACTATGCGCGCTGTTAATCCTGCAGTCATTCCACGTAATCATACTATTGAAATGATCCTAGCGGAATACGAAGCATCGGGAGAAAGTTCATTAAAAGACGCCTTTTTAGAAGCATTTAACGATCCATATGTTTACGATGAGCGTCACTTTGAATGGCTTCAGGCCCCAAAAGATTATGATAAAAATTATCAAACTTTTTGTGGGACCTAGTCATTTAAATTAACTAGGAAAATTCCTATTTATTGAATTTAACTGTATGCTGATTGAGCGCTCTAATAGGCGGTGGTATTATAGATTTTAGGCTAATCTATTGCTTTAAAAGATGATCTCATACGGTATTCGAAGCTGGTTTGGTCATACATTTAATCGCTTATCTACGAAATTAGGCTAGGCTATTATTAGTACCTTAATAGTTATGGATTAATTAATAAGTTGAATGTCAATGCAAAGTAACTAATCGTTTTTTGTATTGTTAAAGTTTTGATTACTCAAAAAATACGAGCTCTTACGAGCTTTATTATGAAAATGGGAAGGAAACAATGAAACTGAAATCACTGACTATAGCTTTGGCACTTGCTGCAACTAGTGCTTCAACATTTGCTGCTGATAAAGAAGGTTTTTATATCGGCGCATTTGGCGATTACTATGATAATTCATGGGAAAATGTTCGCGATTACGCACCAGGCGGCCTTGATGTTGATGATTCAACAGGCTGGGGTTTAGAGCTGGGTTATCGCTTTAGCGATTACTGGAGTGCTCGCTTAGAATATGCTGATATGGATTTTGACTGGACCGCTGAACTAAACGATGGCACATCGATGAGCGGTTCTGAAAGTGGTAAGCGCTACGGTATTGATGGTTTATATCACTTCGGTGGTGGCCCATTTTACGGTATTTTTGGTTTGAAAAACCTTGATGCTGTTGATGAGGATTTAATGTTTGCAAACGTTGGTGCTGGCTACCAACACTACTTCACAGATAACTTTGCTTTCAATGCCGAAACTTCTTTGTACCAAGGCCTTGATCGTGGTTATACCGATGTGGGTGCTAAGTTAGGTTTAAGCTATATCTTTGGTGATCAAAGCAGCTCTGCGGCTCCTGTTGAGCCAGCTCCTGTAGTAAGTGGACCTACAGATAGCGATAACGATGGCGTAATGGACGCTGATGACCAATGCGCAAATACACCAATGACTGATGCGGTAGATAGCAAGGGCTGTACTCTTTATGAAGAAAAAGAGGCAACAATCACTTTACTAGTTACTTTCCCGCATGATGTTGCAGAAGTACCAAATAAATACTTCAGCGATATTGCTGATGTTGCAGCATTTATGAAAGAAAACGAAGGCACATCAGTTGTTCTTGAAGGTCATGCATCAGCAGTTGGTGATGCGGATTACAACATGAAGCTTTCTGAAAAACGTGCTAAAGATGTAGCTGAAGAGTTAGTTAAAGACGGTATCTCATCAGATAGAATCTCTACGGTTGGTTATGGTGAAGAACGCCTGAAGAACAAAGCATATACGCTTGAAGCGCATGCAGAAAATCGTCGTGTTGAAGCACAAATTAGTACGGTTGAACGTGTAAAGGTTATGCGTAAGTAATAGATTACTATTAGCTTATTGTAATTTATTAATAATCTTGAGATTAAAGCTGAACTATTTTTATGGTTCAGCTTTTTTTATACCTTAAAAACGCATTTACTTTTTTAATAAACGCGATACTCTTAAAGGTATACGGCATGGTATAAAAATAAGGTACACTTATATTGATTTGAATCATCGCAGCAAATGGGTGATTATTGTACTATGTTCTTATTGTTATCTCGTGTAATTATCACTAGGTAAATTAGAGTTTTTTTGAGCACTGTTAATTTGGTATGCCATTCAATGGCATTTCGACGGTGCTAAACGTCACTTTTTTAGGTGGTGTTTTGAAATTAACAAATTTATTGTAGTTTTAGTTTATTAAGTTTGGATTAATTACTCATCATCTATCTTGACAGAGTTTAGGCTACACAGCCTTTAGTTACTTAAATGGAAGGGAAGGAAACATGAAACTAAAATCACTAACTATAGCTTTAGCTCTTGCTGCAACAAGTGCTTCTAGCTTCGCTGCTGAAAAGCAAGGTTTTTATATTGGTGCGTTTGGCGATTACTATGATAATTCATGGGAAAATGTTCGTGACTACGCACCAGGCGGTCTTGATGTTGATGATTCAACAGGCTGGGGTCTAGAGTTAGGTTACCGCTTCAGTGATTACTGGAGTGCGCGTCTAGAATACGCTGATATGGATTTTGACTGGAAAGCTGAATTAAACGACGGTACGTCGATGAGTGGTTCAGAAAGTGGTAAGCGTTACGGTATTGATGGTCTTTACCACTTTGGTGGTGGTCCTTTCTACGGTATTTTTGGTTTAAAAAATCTTGATGCGGTTGATGAAGATTTAATGTTTGCTAATGTGGGTGCAGGTTATCAACACTACTTTACAGAGCATTTCGCATTTAATGCAGAAACGTCTTTATACCAAGGCCTAGATCGTGGTTATACAGATGTGGGTGCTAAATTAGGTCTTAGCTACATCTTCGGTGCTCAAAGCGCGCCAGCTGAGCCTGTAGAGCCTGCTCCTACGGTTGTTCCTGTTGCTGTAGAACCAGTAGATAGCGATGGCGATAATATCCCTGATGCAGACGATCAATGTGCAAATACACCAATGACTGACGCTGTTGATGGCACTGGTTGTACGCTATATGAAGATCGTGAAGTAACTAAGAGCTTACTAATCACGTTCCCTAACAACACATCTAAAGTATCTCAACAATACCTAGATGATATTGATGCTGCAGCAGCATTCTTAAAAGAGCACCCAGGTACTGACGTAGTGCTTGAAGGCCACTCTTCATCAGTAGGTAAAGCTGACTACAATAAGTGGTTATCTAAGAAACGTGCTGATGCGGTTGCTAAGAAACTAATCGAAGATGGCATTGATCCAATGCGTCTAACTACTGTTGGTATGGGTGAAGAGCGTCTTAAAAACCCAGCTAACACACCAGAAGCTCACGCCGAAAACCGTCGTGTTGAAGCGAAAGTAACTGTCATTGAACGTGTTAAAGTAGAGCGTTAATCTAACTCTTTACGCAAATTTTAAAAACCCAGCCTAGTGCTGGGTTTTTTCTTTTCTAAGTACTAGGAATTGGTTAGATAGGAATGATTCTTAATAAATATTCATTTGAATAGCGTTTTTTTCTAGTACTATTCATGATATTTATAGTGACTATTAAACTCCTTACTTACCGCATGGATTTTCATCTATACTTAAAAGCTTTATAATTAACTGTCAGAATACTATAAGTACTGGGTCTTAATTGGTATTTAGCTTAATACTACCGAGTACTTTCACGTCACCAAGAGGGCAATATTGTGCTACAAGAATATCGTAAACACGTAGAAGAACGTGCCGCGTTAGGTATCGTACCAGCGCCATTAGATGCTCAGCAAACGGCTGATCTTATTGAATTAATCAAAAATCCACCGGCAGGTGAAGAAGAGTTTATCGTTGATCTTCTAGTTAACCGTGTACCACCAGGTGTTGATGATGCTGCTTACATCAAAGCAGGTTTCTTGGCTGCAGTTGCAAAAGGTGAAGCGAGCTCTCCACTTGTATCAAAAGAAAAAGCAGCTGAGCTACTTGGTACTATGCTAGGTGGTTACAACATCGCGCCTATGATTGACCTTTTAGATGACGAAGCGTTAGCGCCAATCGTTGTTAAAGGTTTATCAAACACATTATTAATGTTTGATGCTTTTTATGATGTAGAAGAAAAAGCGAAAGCGGGTAACGAATTTGCTAAGCAAGTAATCGAATCTTGGGCAAATGCTGAGTGGTTTGTGAACAAGCCTGCAGTTGCTGAAAAAATCTCAGTTACCGTATTCAAAGTAACTGGCGAAACAAATACTGATGATCTTTCACCTGCTCCAGATGCATGGTCTCGCCCTGATATTCCACTACACGCTTTAGCAATGCTGAAGAACGAACGTGATGGTATCAATCCTGAAAAGCCAGGTGAAGTTGGTCCAATCTCACAACTAGAAGAGCTTAAAACGAAAGGTTTACCTCTTGCATACGTTGGTGATGTAGTTGGTACGGGTTCATCTCGTAAATCTGCAACTAACTCTGTACTTTGGTTCATGGGTGATGATATTCCTCACGTACCGAACAAACGCGTTGGTGGTGTATGTTTAGGCGGTAAAATCGCTCCTATCTTCTTCAACACAATGGAAGACTCTGGTGCATTACCAATCGAACTACCTGTTGATGAGCTAAACATGGGTGACCAAATCGATATCTTCCCATACGAAGGTGTTGTTAAGCGTTACGGTACTGATGAAGTAATCTCGACTTTCTCTCTTAAATCAGACGTAATCCTTGATGAAGTGCGTGCTGGTGGTCGTATTCCACTGATCATTGGTCGTGGCTTAACTGATAAAGCACGTGCATCACTAGGTATGGAAGCAGAAGATATCTTCCGTAAGCCTGCGCTTGTAACTGACTCTGGTAAAGGCTTCACATTAGCTCAGAAGATGGTTGGTAAAGCATGTAACATGCCTGGCGTACGTCCTGGTCAATACTGTGAGCCGAAAATGACAACTGTTGGTTCGCAAGATACAACAGGTCCTATGACACGTGACGAACTTAAAGACCTTGCGTGTTTAGGTTTCTCTGCAGACTTAACAATGCAGTCTTTCTGTCATACATCAGCTTATCCTAAGCCAATCGACGTAAACACTCACCACACACTTCCTGATTTCATCATGAACCGTGGCGGTGTATCACTACGTCCTGGTGACGGTGTAATCCACTCATGGTTAAACCGTATGTTATTACCAGATACAGTAGGTACTGGTGGTGACTCACATACTCGTTTCCCTCTAGGTATTTCATTCCCAGCGGGTTCAGGTGCGGTAGCATTCGCAGCAGCAACAGGTGTAATGCCTCTTGATATGCCTGAGTCAATCTTAGTACGTTTCAAAGGTGAAATGCAGCCAGGTATCACACTACGTGACCTAGTTCATGCTATCCCTTACTACGGTATCAAAGAAGGTCTTCTTACAGTTGAGAAGAAAGGTAAGATCAACGAATTCTCTGGTCGCGTACTAGAAATCGAAGGTGTTGAGCACCTAACAGTTGAGCAAGCTTTCGAACTTTCTGATGCATCAGCTGAGCGTTCAGCGGCAGGTTGTACTGTTAAACTTTCTAAAGAGTCTATCGCTGAATACCTTGAGTCAAACATCGTAATGCTTAAGTGGATGATCTCTGAAGGTTACGGCGATGTTCGTACTATTGAGCGTCGTATCACAGCAATGCAAGAGTGGTTAGCTAACCCAGAACTTATGGAAGCTGATGCAGATGCAGAGTACAAGCACGTACTTGAAATCGATCTTGCAGACATCAAAGAGCCAATCCTTTGTGCTCCAAATGACCCAGATGATGCGCGTCTTCTTTCTGACGTAACTGGCGAGAAAATCGACGAAGTATTCATCGGTTCTTGTATGACTAACATCGGTCACTTCCGTGCTGCAGGTAAACTACTAGATGGTTTCAGTGGCCGTATCCCAACTCAACTTTGGGTTGCACCACCAACGAAGATGGATAAAGACCAGCTTACTGACGAAGGTTACTACGGTATCTTTGGTCGCGTAGGTGCACGTATCGAAACGCCAGGGTGTTCACTATGTATGGGTAACCAAGCACGTGTTGCTGATAAAGCAACAGTTGTTTCTACCTCTACGCGTAACTTCCCTAACCGTCTTGGTACTGGCGCTAACGTATTCTTAGCATCAGCTGAGCTTGCAGCAGTAGCGGCAATCTTAGGTAAACTACCTACACCTGCTGAGTACCAAGAGTATGCAGATAAAATCAATGCAACTGCAGCTGATACTTATCGTTACCTGAACTTCCACCGTATGCCTCAATACACTAAAAAGGCAGACAAAGTAATCGTTCAGCAAGCTGTTTAATTTTAGCTAAATTAAATGACAAGAAAGCCCGCTTTTAGCGGGCTTTTTATTTTAGATAAAATTTCTAAAATATTTATAAATACGATCTTAAAGCTACATAAATCATCATCAGCGTTTACATAATAACGCAAAAATTTCCTACCAATTGCATTAAAATCCTCGCCAATATTCTCAACGTATTAAGGCGAGATCGAAATGACTACATTAAACAACCAGAACCTTTTACAGCTTCGTTTTGTAAGCCAAGCACATATTGACGCAGTTAAGCCTTCTTTTGCTAACCTACCTGCAAACCCATACGCAGATGGTGAATTTCGTAAGCGTCGTTATTCAGTAATCAAAGTTGTTGATGGTGAATTAAAACTACAACCAACAAAAGCATTTGTGCAAGATGACTCAATCAATACCTTCCAAGGTAATGTTGAGCGTACTTATGAAAATCTAGAAGATAGCTTATTAGCGACTGATGGCATGAAGCAAATCGTTAATCAATTTCGCGATATGACGGGTATCAGTGATGATCACGTTATTGAAATTCATCAGTTCAGAATGCTTGCGATCGACAGCGACACTCCAGCTGCACCTGAAGGTGTTCACCAAGATGGTTTTGATCACGTATGCGTATGTGGTGTATCACACGAAAACCTAGAGGGTGGTGAGCTACTTGTTTATGAACACCAACAAGCTGAACCATGTTTCAAAATGGAAATTAAAGACGGCATGTTCGCACTGATTAATGACCGTGAAGTATGGCACAACGCTACACCAATGAATAAATTAGACGCAAGCAAAGAAGGTTACCTTGATTGCTTCGTACTAACTGCGTAAGGGTAAACCATGAACTTAACGCAATTACGTCGCCAGTTCCCTGCACTTATGCAACAAGTTGCAGGTCAGTCACCGATTTTCCTTGATGGTCCGGGTGGCTCGCAAGTACCACAGTCAGTTCTAAGCGCTATGAGTGCATATTTGGGTTACTTCAACTCAAACTTAGGCGGTGCATTTTTCTCAAGTGATAAAACGGTAGAGTTAATGGCAAATGCTCGCCAAGCTGCAGCCGATTTATTAAATGCGCCATCTAAAGAGCAAATCGTGTTTGGTGCAAACATGACAAGCTTAACGTTTAGCTTTAGTCGTGCCATCTCACGTGATTGGACTGCTGATGATGAAATTATTGTCACCAATGCTGATCACTTCTCAAACGTATCATCTTGGCAGCAAGCTGCTGAAGATAAAGGCGCGACAGTAAAAACTACCCTTATCAACGAAGCTGATTGCAGCCTAGATATGGCACATTTTGAAAGCCTTTTATCTAGCAAAACAAAGCTTGTTGCTGTGACATATGCATCAAACACCACTGGTTCAATTAATGACATTAAACGCATCGTTGAGCTTGCACATGCTGTTGGTGCGCTAGTTTATGTTGATGCCGTACATTATGCACCTCATGAGCTAGTAGACGTACAAGCACTTGATTGTGACTTCTTAGCCTGCTCTGCATATAAGTTCTTTGGTCCTCACCTTGGTATTGTCTATGGCAAACGAGAGCACCTTGAAGGTTTCACACCGTATAAAGTTGAACCTGCAAAAGATGTTGCGCCAGGTCGCTGGGAAACGGGTACACAAAGCTTTGAAGCGCTAGCTGGCTTAATTGCTGCTGTTGATTACATTGCTGCAATTAGTGAACTTGATGATAGTCATTCACGCCGAGATAAATTAGCTGCTGCATTTGCTATGACTAAACAGCATGAAATGGCATTAAGTAAGCATTTCTTAACGCGTTTAGCAGATTACCCGCGCATTAAGTTATTTGGTATTGATGATCTAGAGCGCGTAGCTTCACGCACACCGACTTTTGCCCTCACATTTGAAGGCATCGAGCCACGCGTTGTGTCTGAATTTTTAGGTAAGCAACATATTTGCGTGTGGGACGGTAACTTTTATGCACAAGGTCTATGTAAGCAGCTAGATGTATTAGAAACCGGCGGTGTAGTACGCATTGGTTGTATGCATTACAACACTATTGATGAGCTTGATAAGGTTTTCGATTTATTTGATCAATTACTGGCAGATTAAAGCTGAGTTGTTGGTTTTAAGCTATAAGTTTTAAGCAGCCCGAGTGGGCTGCTTTTTGTTAGCATAAAAAGCGTGATATCAAACGTTGCATTCTTTCTACTAACAGCTTGCCGCTAAGATTGTGGTTGCCCATAAATTTGTTCTGCACGGTTGAATAAGACCCACGAGGTTAAAATATACTTGTCATTTGAAATAGGCTTATTACCACGGTGTGTGTGGGTAAAATAGCCCGGCGCTACGACCATAGTACCTTGTTTTGGCGATATTTTTCGTTGTTGATAGTAAAACTCTGTTTCACCACCTTCATCTACATCATTTAAATAAAACATAAATAATAACACGCGATGAAGGGCCTCGTTATGGCCTGCTTGCGGGTATACCTCACTATGCCAATAAGGGTAACCACCTTTATTGATATCGTATTTTTGTGCTTGAATTGGACCCATACGAAAAATCTGCTGCACGAGTAATGGCAATTGTGGTTTGCCGACTTCTTCAAAGTTATCTTGTGTTAGGTCAACAGGTTTGCCTGTTTGCGGATGGTAAACCTTTAAACCAAAGGCGCCAATCATCATAAAAATATGCTCTTCAAGGTATTTGAAGACGTAACCCGCAGTCGTTTGTTGAATATGCTTAAGTTGCTCAGCGTATTCAGAGTGATTATTAAGGTATAAATCGCGGCTGTCTTTTTTCGCTAAATCTACTCCGCCTGAGGTAGTGCCTTGTTTTAAATGCGGGCTTTGTTCAAATACCGTGATAAAGTTGTCGCAAAATTCTTTGCTGAGGGCGTTTTCGTATACGCGAATAAAGTCCGTCATGAGCTACCTTTAGTTTATATTTTTTATAGGGTTACTATGTTTACTGAAACTATCACACCACGCTTTAGCGAAACAGATGTGCTAGGGCACATCAACAATACCGTACTCCCTGTATGGTTTGAAGCCGCCCGAGCTCCTATTTTCAGGTTTTTTACGCCTGATTTAAACCCTTATGAGTGGAAACTGATCATTGCTAAGGTTGAAGTAAGCTTTGTGGGTGAGTTGTTTTATGGTCACGATGTCACAGTGAAAACCAGTGTTGAGCATGTCGGCTCAAGTTCATTCGTACTGCGCCAAGAGGCTTGGCAGCAGGATAACTGCTGTGCCGTTGGTAAAACCGTACTAGTACGTTACGACTTTGCAAATAAATGCTCGCAAAAACTTGATGAGCAAGAAAGGGCAGACCTTACAGCGCATCTAATCGCTGATGAATAAGCCATTTTTTGCCGACATTTATGTGTGCTTGGGGTAAAATGCGCCTTCATTATTTTGACTGAGTAATTTTGGGTTACACGCAATGCTGTTAATGATCGACAATTATGATTCGTTTACATACAACCTAGTGCAATATTTTCAGCGCTTGGATCAAGATGTATTAGTTAAACGAAACGATGAGATCAGTATCGCTGAGATTAAACAGCTTAACCCAGAGCACATCGTACTTTCACCTGGGCCCTGTTCGCCAAACGAAGCGGGTATTTCTTTACAAGTGGTGGAACAACTAAAAGGGCAGTTGCCAATTCTCGGTATTTGCTTAGGGCACCAAACCATTGCTCAGGCTCTGGGTGCTGATGTTATTCGCGCTAAGCAAGTGATGCATGGCAAAACATCATTAGTTAAGCATAGCAACCAAGGTGTGTTTAATGGTTTAGCTAACCCGCTGACGGTGTGTCGTTATCACTCACTTGTGGTTGATAAACAAAGCTTACCTAGTGACTTCACTATTACTGCATGGACAGAACAAAATTCTGATTTTGATGAAATTATGGGGATCATGCATAATGATTTAGCACTTGAAGGCGTGCAATTTCACCCCGAAGCAATTTTGACCCAACAAGGGCTTGAATTACTTGCTAACTTTTTAACTCGCTTCTAATCTTAGGCTAGTGAATTAACAAATATGACCGACAATACGCCTGTGCAAATGACTGAAGAAACCCGACAACAAAGGACTGCGATGGTGCTTAATGAGCGCGCGCACGATCTTTTGCTTGGTCATAGTTTTGCGCAGCGCCAAATTGGCTTTATTCATACCTTAGAAATCGATTATGGCGAGTCAATGGAGCAACGTACTTTATTAGAAGTAGAAGTTGCTGCTGAAAAAAAACGTCAGAAGGTAAGCACGGCGCATCATAAATATCGTGCTCAAGCGAGTAAGCAGTTACATCAAGTTATTGAAACTGCGATGAATAAGCAGCTTGAAGATATTGATACTGTAATTCACGAAACGATTGGGATTCAAGACAGTGTACCTGCTATTTTAGATATTTTAGCTGTACGTTCAGCTTCAGTGGGTCGACTTGAGCCTTTGGTTAAAGATTTAAGCTGGCTGGGGCGCGAGCTAGTCGCGTTTGTGAACTTGCCTTTTTACCGTCAACAACGTAATAAGCATACTTCCGTTAAAGTTGATAACCCGCTTTTAGCACTTCGTTACATTGGTTTAGATAACTTGAAGTTTGTCGTGCCGACATTTGCTGTACGCCACTGGATGCCTCATAGTACTGAGCCATTCCCGCTTTTAAAGCGTCGACTAAGAGATAATTCAATGGCGTGTGCCATTGCAGCGCAAGAAATAGCAAAGCTAAATGGCGTAAATGAAGAACATGCATTTACGCTTGGAATGCTGCTTGATGTTGGGAAGATTGCCTTAGTACGTTTGTATTTACGCACTTTTGAGCGAGTTTGGCAGCGTAAAGTAACTATGGCGCGTGATGAACAAAAGAAAGACTTGCATACCGCATTATTAGAGCTCAAGCCTGATCCTTTGTTTTTAAGTAGTTTGCTTAGCAAGTTGTCATTAAAAGTAACCGCAACAGTAATTGAACAAATGGCCTTTAGGTATTTACCATTTAATGCGGTGATGCAGCAGTTAACGACTCCATTAGCTAAAAACGATGAATATTTGCCGCTTACCAAGGTGATTTTAAAAGCACGTTGTTACGCTCAGTTTTTAAGTTTAAATGAGCATCAATTGGTCGAAAGTGACGAAACTGAGCGTTGGTTTGCACACTTCGATTTCACTAAGGAAGAGCTTGAACAGTTAGCTAAATGCAATTTTGATCACTTTCATATCCAAATTAATTAAAAAAATTGTTAATTTTTTTGCGACTATTCATTCATTGTTTATCAATCCACAGCGACAAAGTTTTTGTCATTAGCCAGTGCTTGGCTCACTAGCCTTACGCCTTTTTGTAGTATTTCGAGCAAAAAAAGGCCTTCAAATAGTTATTCACTATCCATGAAAAAATATCTCAAGCCCTTTGTTTTCAAGGCCTGCATGAAAGTTTTCTAAGAGACATAACGAAAATTTTCTGAAATAATGGATGAATGAAAATTGAACCAAAGAGTAATTTTGGTGATTTTGCGCTAAGCTCAATCGGCTAAGTAAAATGGCTTAGTTTTGCTTTAAAGCGCCACCAAACTCTGTGTGTGCTTACAATTATGAGGATATAAAATGACAGTCAATCGCGAATTATTTGATCAAGTAATGGTTCCAAACTATGCACCATCAAGTGTTATTCCAGTTCGAGGCGAAGGTTCTCGCGTATGGGACCAAGAAGGTCGTGAATTTATCGATTTTGCGGGTGGTATTGCTGTTAACTGTCTTGGCCATTGTCACCCAGCTCTTGTAAGTGCATTAAAAGAGCAAGGCGAAAAGATTTGGCACTTATCAAATGTAATGACTAATGAGCCAGCGCTTCGCTTAGCTAAAAAGCTAACTGACGCAACGTTCGCTGAAAAAGTATATTTTGCTAATTCAGGTGCAGAGGCAAATGAAGCGGCACTTAAACTTGCACGCCGTTTTGCACTTGATAACTTTGGTGAGCAAAAGTCACAAATTATCTCATTCAACAAAGGTTTCCACGGCCGTACATTCTTTACTGTAACAGTAGGTGGTCAAGCTGCATACTCTGATGGTTTTGGTCCAAAACCTGGTGATATCGTTCACTGTGACTACAACGATTTAGCGGCATTTGAAGCGCTTATCTCAGACAATACTTGTGCGGTAATGATGGAACCTCTACAAGGTGAAGGTGGCATTATTTCGCCAACTGCTGAGTTTGTTGAGGGTGTTCGTGAACTGTGTACTAAACACAATGCACTACTAATCTTTGATGAAGTACAAACCGGTGTTGGCCGTACGGGTGAGCTTTATGCTTATCAAGGTCTAAACGTAACTCCAGATATCTTAACGACTGCAAAAGCATTAGGTGGTGGTTTCCCTATCGGTGCGATGATCACCACAACTGATATTGCTAAGCACTTAAAAGTGGGTACTCATGGTTCTACTTACGGTGGTAACCCACTTGCGTGTGCAGTAGCTGAAGCTGCATTCGACACAGTAAATACACCAGAAGTACTTAACGGCGTTAAAGAAAAGTCTGCGTTATTCCGTGAGTTACTAACTGCGATTAACGAAAAGTACAATGTATTCACTGAAATCCGTGGCGAAGGTCTATTAATTGGTGCTGTAGTAACAGAGCAATTCAAAGGTCGTGCAAAAGAGTTTTTAGTGGCTGGTACTGCAGAAGGCGTTATGTCTTTAGTAGCTGGCGCTGATGTTGTTCGTTTCACTCCGTCACTTGTAATTCCAGAAGCTGATATCCGCGAAGGTATGGCTCGTTTCGAAAAAGCAGTTGCAAAAGTCGTTAACGGCTAAACGAAACTGTCATTTCAGGGCAAGTTAAGCTTGCCCACATTTCTTAATTTACCGTTATTTATAAGGGAGCAAGCGGACTTATGATGATCCTTCGCCCAATCCAGCAAAGCGATTACCAAGCGTTAGTAAAGATTGCTGATGAGTCAGGCCATGGCTTTACGTCTTTGCCTAATAATGAAGAGTTATTACAAAAGAAAATTGATCATTCTGTCAGCTCATTTGCAAAAGCTGCGCAACAGCCAGGTGATGAAGGTTACTTGTTTGTTCTTGAAGATAGCGAAACGGGTGAAGTTGTAGGGACTTCGGGGATTGAAGCTGCAGTTGGTTTAGATGATGCTTTTTATCATTATCATCTAAGCAAAGTGATTCATTCTTCTCGTACGCTAGACGTGTATAAAGCCGTTGATATATTAACCCTGTGTAACGATTACACCGGCGCAACTGAGCTGTGCACATTATTCTTAAAAGATGGCTACCGTAAAAATAATAACGGTAAATTGCTTTCAAAAGCGCGTTTTATGTTTATTAATCAACATAAAGAGCGTTTTGCTGACACCGTAATTGCTGAGATGCGTGGTGTTTCTGATGACAATGGCGAAAGCCCATTCTGGCAATGGCTAGAAGAGCACTTTTTCTCGATGGACTTTCCAACGGCAGATTACTTAACGGGTATTGGCCAAAAAGTATTTATTGCCGAGTTAATGCCTAAATATCCTATTTACGTCAACTTACTGAGCAAAGATGCGCAAGCTGTGATTGGTCAAGTGCATGATAATACACGCCCTGCGATTGAACTTTTAAAGAGCGAAGGTTTTACCTTCAATGGTTATGTAGACATTTTTGATGCAGGCCCAACTGTTGAAGCAAAAGTTGATAACATTGCTACAGTGAGAAATGCCCAAACGGTTAAAGTAGAAATTGGTGAAAGCCAAGGCGACACTACGGTATTGTTAGCAAATGATAAAATTGCTGATTTTAGAGCAACCGTGACTCAAGTTAGCCTATCATGTGATGCCGATAGCATTACAATCTCAAGTGAATTAGCAAAAGCACTTCACTTAGAAGCGGGTGATTCAGTATCACTTGCAAAACTATAGAATTCAGGAGACATATTAATGACTCATGCAGCGCAATTTATTAATGGTCAATGGCAAGCAGGCCTTGGTCATACTTTTCAATCTGTAAACCCAGCAAATAATGATGTAATTTGGCAAGCAAACACTGCCACTGCTGAACAAGTAGACGGCGCAGTCGCTGCTGCACGTGAAGCATTTTACAGCTGGGCTGATAAAACATTTGCAGAGCGTTTAGCGATTGTAAAAACATTCGCAGAAACGCTTAAAGAGCACAGCGAAGAATTAGCGATTGCTATCGCACAAGAAACAGGTAAACCACTTTGGGAAACACGCACTGAAGCAGGTGCGATGGTGGGTAAAATTGCTATCTCTGAAAAAGCATTTTTAGAGCGCACAGGTGATGTTGAAAACCCAATGCCACAAGGTCGTGCGATGATCCGCCATAAGCCTCATGGTGTAGTAGCTGTGTTTGGTCCTTATAACTTCCCTGGTCACTTACCAAATGGTCACATTGTGCCTGCACTTTTAGCTGGTAATACCGTGGTATTTAAGCCGTCTGAGCTAACGCCAGCAGTTGCTGAGTTAACGTTAAAGTTATGGCAAAAGGCAGGCCTGCCTGCAGGTGTTATCAACCTAGTGCAAGGTGAAGTAGAAACGGGTAAAGCGCTGGCATCTCATAAAGGGATTGACGGTTTATTCTTTACGGGCTCTTCGCGCACTGGTCATCTTTTACATGAACAGTTTGCTGGTCAACCGGGTAAAATCTTAGCCTTAGAAATGGGTGGTAATAACCCGCTTATCGTTACTGATGTTGCTGATACTAAAGCGGCTATCCACGATATTATTCAATCTGCGTTTATCTCTACAGGTCAGCGTTGTACGTGTGCGCGTAAGTTATTCTTACCAGCAGGCGAGCAGGGTGACGCCATCCTAGCGGGTCTTATTAAAGCAACTAAAGCACTTAAAGTCGGTGACTACGACGCAGAAGATCAACCTTTCATCGGGTCAATGATTTCTTCAGCGGCAGCAGCTGGTATGGTCAAAGCGCAACAGCAGCTTGTTGAGCTTGGCGCAGAAGTGCTTGTTGAGCTTACACATAAAGAAAATACCGGTTTCGTAACTCCGGGTATTTTAGAGTGTACAAATGTAGCTAACTTCCCAGACGAAGAGCACTTTGGACCACTGCTTAAAGTATTCCGTTTCACTGATTTTGATGCTGCTATTGATAAAGCGAATGACACAAGCTTTGGTTTATCAGCTGGCTTATTAAGCGACAGTGCAGTAGATTACGACCATTTCCTACGTCGTATTCGTGCGGGTATCGTAAACTGGAACCGTCCTATCACGGGTGCATCAAGTGCTGCACCATTTGGTGGTATTGGTGCATCAGGTAACCACAGAGCAAGCGCATATTATGCTGCTGACTATTGTGCATATCCGGTTGCTTCGGTAGAACTTGAAAAAGTAGCAATGCCAGCGACATTAAGCCCAGGCTTAAAAATTGATTAATAATCGTAAATCATTACAAAAAGCAGCTTCGGCTGCTTTTTTTGTATGAGATGCTTGGCAAAGGTAGCAATTAAAAGCGCTTTCTGCTTAAATCTAAAGAGATAGTTTTTTATTAGGTGTGTAGTCGTATGGTTTTAGATAGGCAAGGGTACGATGATCTTGTCATGTATCTCACTCAAAATTTAGCGCTTTTTGAGAAGCCGGGTCAAATTAAACCAGGAGCTCCAACAGTGTTAGAGCTGATTGAAGATGTGATAGCAGAAAATGTCATGTTACTTTGCGAGCAACACACTGAGCTTAGTACTGAACAACGCAGCCAAATTGTTCGCGAAGTCGACGGTATCGTATATGACTTACAAGAAGTGCTAAGCAGCGTCACCAATCATACAGTAACCGTTGAACAGCACGCGTTTATAGATGAGTTTGCTGGATTAGTGAAAAACTTATTTGATAGTGCTGTTGTAGAAAGTGCCTAATGTATAAAGCACAACACAATTTCTAGTCTTTAAGCGAGCAGCTCAACGTTAGGCAACTCGCTTTCCTTTAAAGCTCACCTCTTATCCCTTGCATCTGTGTGTGACTTGCTTACAATCAAGCAAAATAACTTTAAGAGATAAAGCACATGCAAGCGAATGTAAAATGGGTAGAAGGCGATACGTTTATTGGCCTTTCAAATTCAGGTCATAATGTAGTTTTTGATGCAGGTAGCGATAGTGCTGCGCCAAGCCCAATGGAAATGGTTTTAATGTCAGCAGGTTGTTGTTCATCTGTTGATGTTGTTAGTATTTTAAAAAAAGCCAAGCAGTCATTTTCTGATGTGCAAGTTAAGCTAACAGCTGAGCGTGCTGAATCAGCGCCTCGCGTGTTTACTAAGATTAACCTACACTTTGTGGTTACCGGTGATAATGTCTCTGAAAAGCACCTTGCAAGAGCGGTACAACTGTCTGCTGAAAAGTATTGTTCTGTAGCCTTAATGCTTGATAAAACAGTAGAAATTACGCATAGTCATGAAGTTGTGCAAGAACAGGTAAAATAACGCTTTTTCCGAGCAGAAAATTCGTATAAAATCCGCGAACTTTTATTTCTGCTGGTGCAGGTTTCACTCGTTTTAAGGTTGGTTTAGCATGAATAAACCCTTCGATAAAATTAAGCTTCATGGCTTTAATAACTTAACTAAGAGCTTAAGCTTTAGTATTTACGATATTTGTTACGCAAAGACGGAACAACAGCGTAAAGAATATATTGAATATATCGACGAACAGTACAGTGCTGATCGCCTTACCGATATTTTAGGTGAAGTTGTGGATATTATTGGCGCAAACATTCTAAATGTTTCTCGCCAAGATTATGATCCGCAAGGTGCCAGCGTGACAATCTTGATCTCTGAAGAGCCAATTGAGCAACAAACAACGTATGACGTTGATGAGGCGCCGGGCCCTCTTCCTGAAACAGTAGTAGCGCACTTAGACAAGAGCCACATCTGTGTTCACACATACCCAGAAGCACACCCTGATGATGGTATTTGTACGTTCCGTGCTGATATCGAAGTATCAACGTGTGGCATTATTTCGCCATTAAAAGCGTTAAACTTCTTAATTCACAGCCTTGAGTCTGATGTTGTAACAATTGACTACCGCGTACGTGGTTTTACTCGTGACGTAGATGGTGTTAAACACTATATCGATCACGCAATTAACTCAATTCAGAACTACATGACTGAAGATACCAAAGAAGCGTACCAAATGATGGACGTGAACGTGTATCAAGAGAACTTGTTCCACACTAAGATGATGTTAAAAGAAACTGACTTGAATACTTACCTATTCGGTGTTTCTACAGCAGATCTTTCTGAAGAAGAAGAAGAAGTTATCTACTCTAAGCTGACCCGCGAGATGCAAGAAATCTTCTACGGTCGCAACTTACCAGACACTGAGTAAATCACTAAAGCTTTAAAGAAACGGCGCGTAATGTAAGTTACGCGCCGTTTTTTTATGCCTCATTGACTGCACTTATCTGTGCTTATATGCTGATTAAAAGGCCAATTTAAGGATAGATATGTCAGTTGTTCTCTCGCAGTCAGTATTTTTAGCAGAGCAAGTGCGTGACCATGAAGGACCCGCAGCTAAGCGTTCTGGTATCACCTTGTATGAGCTTATGGAGCGAGCAGGGCTGGCGACTTATCAGCAAGCTATCAGCTATTTTCCTAAAATAAGTACATTCGTTGTGTTAGCGGGCGTTGGTAATAATGCCGGTGATGGTTATGTTGTTGCTCGTTTAGCTAAACAAGCGGGCAAACAGGTTACGGTTATTGCAGCAATACCTGATAAACCGCTCAAAGGTGATGCGCTCAGTGCTCAGCAAGCTTGGCTCAACGCAGGAGGGACAATTACCGCTGATGCCAGTGCTATTGAGCAAGCAGATATCATTATTGATGGCCTGCTTGGCACGGGAATTCAAAGCAATGTGCGCGAGCCTTTTTTACAGCTGATTAAAGCTGCCAACGAAAGCCAAGTGCCGATAGTTGCTATTGATCTACCTTCAGGCATACATGCCGACACAGGTGTCGTACAAGGAGTGGCAATAAAAGCCGCGCTCACTGTGACTTTTGTAGGTATTAAACAAGGTTTAGTGACAGGGCAAGGGCGAGAGCATACAGGGACGCTAGAGTTTAATGATTTAGGTATTGAAGATGCCTTTTTAAAACTGACATCACCCACGGCAGAGCTTATCAATTATCAGACACAGCCGAGGCTTTCTGATCGCGATAACAACAGCCATAAAACCAGCCATGGTAAATTGCTGTGTATTGGTGGTAATTCAGGGACTGCAGGCGCTATTCGTTTAACCGCAGAGGCAGCGCTTCGCACCGGTGCGGGTATGGTCAAAGTGTATACCCATAGTAGCTCTATTCTACCAGTGAGTATTGGCCGGCCAGAACTAATGGTGACAGATACAAACCTGATTAGCGCCCTAGAGTGGGCAACTTGTGTTGCTATTGGCCCTGGACTTGGTCAAGACACTTGGTCGGAAACAACCTTTGAAGCAGTAATGCAGTATTGCTTTACTAATAACAAGCCTCTGGTTATTGATGCAGATGCACTTAATTTAATGGCTCAGCATGCTTCGTCATTTCCATTGGCTAATACCGTTATTACACCACACCCCGGTGAGGCAGCAAGGTTACTTAATTGTCGCGCTCGCGATATTGAAGAAAATCGCTTTCATGCGGTAAAGCAGCTCGCACGTAGCTATACCACTACTTGTGTACTCAAAGGTGCTGGCAGTTTAATTGCTGATAATAACCAAACATGGGTGTGTACCGACGGTAACCCTGCACTTGCGGTTGGTGGCAGTGGCGATGTATTAACAGGTATCATAGCGGCACTAATCGCACAGGGGCTTACTCCTCAGCAAGCCGCTTGCTTAGGCGTAACCTTACATGCAAAAGCCGGTGACATTGCCGCAGAACGTGAAGGCGAAAGAGGTATGTTAGCGAGTGACTTGTTTGCGATAGTGAGGGAGTTGGTTAACTGATATATTGTTTATAATATATCAGTTTTTATAATGCTATCTCAAAGCTAATAAAATCCACATGTTTTTAATTTTATAAAATTATATTTCTGAATTTTTAATGCTAATTTATGGTTCTTTATTCGTAGTGAAGGTTTTTTTTGCAATAGAAATAATATCGTTAAAAGTGTTCTCTTGCATAACTTTTATATTTTTAATTGTATTTAAAACTTCATCAATTTGCTCTTTTTTTGTGAAACCAATTACAGGCAGGTCCACTTTATTATTTTGAATTGCTAGACATAAAGAGGCAGTCAAAGGTGACATATTTAATTGTGAACGAATTATCTCTTGATATTTCAAAATAGCCTGTTCTGTATCATGCCTTACCTTATCAGAACGATGATCAGATGGTCCAAACAAAAAGTTACCTTTGGTTTTAAGAAGTAATCCATGGGCAAAGAGCGATCTTGCCATATTGATGTTTTTCTTGTTTTTTAAATTTTTTATATAATCAATATCTTCATGATTCATTGCGTTGTATTGAAATTGTAAAACATCAATGTGAGGTATTTCAGATAAGTATTCATATGATGCTTTAAATTTGCTTCTCCTCATTGAGACCCCTACACTCTTAATGATTCCTTGTCGTTTTAAATCTTCTAATAATAACAAAAGATCATCGGAAATATCACTTAGGTTAGGTCCGTGTAGCATGTAAAGATCAATATAATCTCTATTTAAATTTTCTAAGCTTTTAAAGACTTGATTTTTAATATAAGTTACTGAGAAATCTTTTTGTAAAGATTTTGATGATTGCATTGGTGCTATTTTTATACCACCTTTTGTTGATATGTAAACTTGATTAATTTTTTCACCAAAAGCATTTCTAAGTAAAACTTCACTTTTTCCACGGCCATAGAAATCAGATGTATCGAAATGTCTAATATTTTTATCAAAAGCATATCTTAGTAGAGAAATAGATTCGTGATCACTTATCTCAGGCCACCCAAGAGGAGTATTAGATATATAGTTCTCACCACCTAACCCCCAAGTTCCGAAGCAAATAGAATTTTTTGTGTTTATTGGAAACATTTCTACCCTTTTAGAATAATTTTTTTTGCACCATATTATCTTCATAACCTAAAAAAGCTATTCCTTTCTTTTTTGCTATTTTTAGTAATTCAAAGTAAAGATAAAGTGCGGCATATGCATCATACTCAGCGCGATGAGCTTTTTTGTTAACCTTGTTTATAAATAGATTCTCAATTTCAAGTTCTTTTACTAAATTAGTTAATGAGAAGCTTTTAGTGTTAGGTAATATTTTTTTAGATGCTGTGAGAGTATCAATAAATCCTAATGGTTCCCACTCTGGTAGATACCTATTTAAAATATTTTTCTCAACTGAAACATTGTGAGATAACAATACTGAATTTCTAACATAATCTAAAATTTCATCTTTGATTTCTGAAAAAAATGGCTTTCCAATAAGATCTTCATTCCTAATTCCATGTATATCTGTAACATACTTACTTACAGGTTTTTCCGGTTTGATTAACCATGTTTTATCTTTAATTATTTTATTTTCCCGAACTTTTATAACTGAGATTTCAATTATTTCAGCTGGCGAAGCCCCATTCCCCTCGATATCTATTGAAACAATATTTTTAATGTTCATTTTTAAGTTTTCTCCAGCCTATTTCAGCTCGGCCATGTCTTCCTTTATAGTGGGGTTTAGAGATGTCATGAGCTTGGTATTCTAAGTTATGCTGTATAAAGTACCTATCTTGTTCATCTAAATTTTTAAAAATTATTGAACGTTCATTTACTGTGAATGGAGTTGTTTTATTGATCTTATTTAAGCAACTATTGATGTTGATAGTGTCAGGTTGCCTAAAAAATGACTTACATATACTTACTTGTTTTTCTGGACAAATATCACAAAGTTCCCTAATTCCGTAATGCCCATTATAATCAGGTTGTTGCCATGATTTAGATATAGCGCAGGAAGTTTTCCTGAAGATATTTTTACCGCCAAATTTAAAGTAAAGCTTTAATATTTTGCTTTCTTTATCTTCAGGAAAAATTTTTCTTCTTGCTACTTCTTGGTAAAGCATCGGGAGACCATTTTCTTCGAAGTAATTTTTTACTTCCTCTCTAAAGAAAAGCCCTGTAAATGCTACAGCGTCTGAATATTTTGAGAGTTGAACTGCATCTTCAATGTGCTTTTCAGAGTCGTTAAAGCCAGAAATTATCGGTCGCCAATAGAGAATCACTTTGAAATTAATCCTTGCTTCATATGCTGTTCTCAAACTGTTTTTTGCAATTTCAGAGCTGATAGGCTCAATCGTTTTATTCTCAATTCCAGAATAAGTTATGAAAAGATTCACTTTTAGAGGTAAGTAGTTATTTAGTTTCAGCGCATCTTGCTTTGAAATTTTAAATCTTGTGATAATGATGACTAAATTAGTTAATCCTTTTTCAGCAAGTAATGATAGAATTTTAAATAAGCTATCTTTTACACTGGGTA
This sequence comes from Pseudoalteromonas sp. S2721, assembly GCF_005887425.1. Taxonomy (NCBI): domain Bacteria; kingdom Pseudomonadati; phylum Pseudomonadota; class Gammaproteobacteria; order Alteromonadales; family Pseudoalteromonadaceae; genus Pseudoalteromonas; species Pseudoalteromonas sp. S2721. The sequence goes on along the minus strand of NZ_PNCZ01000024.1, from coordinate 29,496 downwards.
AAAAAGGGTCTGTGGCTCTATTGAAAATTTGAATCGGGGTTTTATTGGGGACGAAATACTTATGGGCAAGCAACTGCTTAACAGCCTCTTCATCTGTCAAAAGTCTATGTGGTTTTTTCATCTCATAGTTGTCATAAGTATGTCGAATACAATATGAACAATCAAGCGGACAACCCATAATATGGTTTAAGCTTAGCCCTGATTTTCGATACTCGATTGGTGCTTTTAAATTATCTTTTAATTGCTCTAATTCTGTAATAGAAATAAATGGTATTTTCTTCAAATTTTTTCCTTAAAATTCAAGTTTAAATATATAAAATCACTAAAATAAAAGGTTGTAGCAATATTTTTCACTTACCATGTAACAGATATGGCCTATCTTTTTATAACACATTTAATAGAAATGAATGAAGGTTAAGTTAAATATATTTCAAATATTACTGAAGTAGTATTTTATGCTATTTTGATATGATGAATTTACTTAGTTTAGCGAGTTAGCTATGGGTTACATCGTAGTTTTTATTAGAAGGTTTTTATGAGTGAAGCCAAAGTCTTTACTTAATAGTTAAAGCCGAGGTATTCAAGCAAATGAACTAACGATGTTACTCATTGTTAAAAGTTTAAGAACAGCTAAGTGGTAGTGCCTTCAATATGCTAAGTACTCTAAAGGCAAGATGGTGCAGGAGTTAATTTAGGCCCAAATGTCCTTAGTGTTCAAAGGCTTCAATGTAATAGTGTTCGAGTTGATTAAAGAGCTCTGATTGTGTTTTTCCTGACCCATCACTGAAAGTTCATATAGCTCCTTTTAGAGGTTATTAAGTACTTTTATAGGCATTTGAGGCTAGATAAACACAATAATTCATTGACGGCTGCGAGCAGCTATTTGAAGTTAGGTAAGTGACTCAATAACTCGTTATCAAAATAGTGTCTAGCCCATTCAAAACCAGATAAATAATCGCAGAACCATAAGAATTGTTCAAATGAATTTAAAGTGTCATAGATTTCATCGTCATTTAGCCCGCTATGGCCTTTATGTGAAGCTTTGTTACGATGCGCAATAGCCGTATTAATCCTTTGGAAATGTTCAGTTTTCCTGAAAGCCTCAAGATCATTTTTTGAACCTTCACCTTCGATTTCCAGCAGTTCAGCTAAGTAATGCTTTATTATGCTAACGACAGGAGGACTAGGTATCTCTCTAATGAGCCATTCACTACTTGGAGATAGAAAACTGACTAAGTCTTTCAACCTGACCTCAATAGCTGCAACTCCCATAATTAAAGATGCCCTAGAGCTTGCATTACAGATTAACTTAGCTTCTCTTAGTAGTTCATGCCCTGTAAGCCCACCATCATCAATAACAGACAATTCGAGAGTTTCTTTTAAAAGGGTGGTATCAACTTTCAAAGCTTGCTTTTTGTTGAAATAAGGCTCACTTTCTGGCTGAAAAATCAGTCGCCAGCCAGATGATTTATCTCTTGAGCAGTAGGTTCTGATTTGTGAGCTTGGATATACACTTGACTCAAGTCTTAAGCGCCATCTTAATGTGGATAAAACAGATTTAATAATCTCTGAAGCACTATCAATTTCAACAGATAAGAATGATTCTAATTTTTTTGGGTACATATCTAAAGGCGAGTCAGGGCCTGCATGAATTGAAAGGTCACTCATTGATTGAGTTCTGCTTTTTGTATTTGCCTTGGGTTTATATCCCTCGCAGTATAATCTCATCAATTCTGCAAGCTGCTCTTTAAATTGAAGATTTCTTATCAACGTTAACCTTAAAGTACCTACACCTTGGTCACTTTCTTTAGCTGCGTCCTCGAACACTTCTAGTGTGATTTCACCCGAGGGAAGTTTTATTGAAATACTGTTTCTTTTCAACTCTTCTAGGTTCAATAGCTTGATATGTTTCATTTCTATTTGCGATATCAAATACACTCTAAAACTGCCCTTAAATTAATATTAATGAAAAGCCTGTTATTTAAGCTTTGAGCATAAATAAAAAAATCAGTAAATTAAACCTATGTTTTATGTAAGAAGCACTCCTCGATGCAATCTCTAAGAGACTTCATTACCTTCACCTCTCCCCCTGTAACTCAGTAGGAACATACTCAAGGCAGAAGTAAGTTAACTTGTGAGGATGTTGCTTAAGGATGAACCTGAGAAGTAATTATATTTCTTAAAAAGATATAGAAAAGTGGGTAAGTGTATACCTAGATATACAAAAGGGTTTACCCATGTCTCTACAGATGTCTCTACAGAGGGTGGATAAACCCTTATAAATCAATGTTTAGGGTGTCGGGCAATAATTACATCATGCCGCCCATACCACCCATGCCGCCCATGCCGCCCATATCTGGAGCAGCTGGCTCATCTTTCGGGATTTCAGCAACCATTGCTTCAGTTGTGATCATAAGACCCGCGATTGAAGCTGCGTACTGTAGTGCAGAACGCGTTACTTTAGTTGGGTCTAAGATACCCATTTCGATCATGTCGTTGTACTCGCCTGATGCTGCGTTGTAACCGTAGTTACCTTCACCGCCTTTTACTGAGTTAACAACAACAGATGCTTCGTCACCTGCGTTAGTTACGATTTGACGAAGTGGTGCTTCCATCGCACGTAGTGCAACTTTGATACCGTGGCTTTGGTCTTCGTTGTCGCCAGCAAGTTCAACAAGTTTGCTTGCTACGCGAACTAGTGCAACACCACCACCAGGTACAACACCTTCTTCAACCGCTGCGCGAGTTGCGTGTAGTGCATCTTCAACGCGGTCTTTCTTCTCTTTCATTTCGATTTCAGTTGCTGCGCCAACTTTGATTACTGCAACACCGCCAGCTAGTTTAGCCATACGCTCTTGTAGTTTCTCTTTATCGTAGTCAGACGTCGCTTCTTCGATTTGTGCTTTGATTTGTGCAACACGACCATTGATGCCGTCTTCTTCGCCTGCACCGTCGATGATTGTTGTATCATCTTTAGTGATCACAACGCGCTTCGCTGTACCTAGGTCTTCGATTGTCGCTTTCTCTAGCTCTAAACCGATTTCTTCAGAAATAACAGTACCACCTGTTAACACTGCGATGTCTTGTAGCATTGCTTTACGACGGTCGCCAAAACCAGGTGCTTTAACCGCAGATACTTTAACGATACCGCGCATGTTGTTTACAACAAGTGTTGCAAGTGCTTCACCTTCAAGGTCTTCAGCAATGATAAGTAGTGGCTTGCTAGCTTTAGCTACTGCTTCTAATGTAGGTAGTAGCTCACGGATGTTAGATACTTTTTTGTCTACAAGTAGAATGAAGGGGTTGTCTAGCTCTACAGCGCCTTTTTCAGCGTTGTTGATGAAATAAGGAGAAAGGTAACCGCGGTCAAACTGCATACCTTCAACTACGTCTAGTTCGTTTTCTAACGACTGACCTTCTTCAACAGTGATAACGCCTGAATCACGGCCTACTTTTTCCATTGCTTCTGCAATGATGTCACCGATTTCTTTATCAGAGTTAGCAGAAATAGTACCTACTTGTGCAATTGCTTTAGTGTCTGCACATGGAACAGACAGTGCTTTAAGCTCTTTAACTGCTGCAGTAACTGCTTTGTCGATACCACGCTTAAGGTCCATTGGGTTCATACCCGCTGCAACTGCTTTTAAGCCTTCGTTTACGATAGCTTGCGCTAATACTGTTGCAGTTGTTGTACCGTCACCTGCAGCGTCATTCGCTTTAGACGCTACTTCTTTAACCATTTGAGCGCCCATGTTTTCGAACTTGTCTTCAAGCTCGATTTCTTTTGCAACAGATACACCATCTTTAGTGATCACTGGAGCGCCGAATGATTTGTCTAATACAACGTTACGGCCTTTAGGACCTAAAGTTACTTTTACTGCGTTTGCTAAAATGTTTACGCCAGTTAGCATTTTGCCACGTGCGTCACCTGCAAAAAGTACTTCTTTTGCTGCCATGATTAAATTCCTCTTAAATTCTGTAAACGGGTTGCTAAACGAAAAGTAGGATTAGCCTACAATGCCTAGAATGTTATCTTCACGCATGATCAGGTACTCTTGACCTTCGATCTTTTCAGCTTTTTCAACATAAGAGCCGAACAGCACAGTGTCACCGGCTTTAACTTCTAATGCTCTTACTTCACCGTTGTCTAAAACACGGCCATTACCAACAGCGATAACTTCTCCGCGAGTTGATTTTTCAGCTGCAGAGCCAGTTAATACAATACCGCCAGCAGACTTAGTTTCTTCTTCTAGACGCTTAACGATGACGCGATCATGTAAAGGACGAATGTTCATTTATTTAGTTCTCCTAACAGTTTCTGAACAGTACAGAAAAAATCTTGTGTTATTGCAGGGGAGTGCTAAGCCACCCGTTGCGTTTCATTGCATTCATTAATGGGGGTGGCTTAAAAAAATCCAAGTAAAAAAATTAAAAAATTTTAATCTTTTCGCTCAAATTCACCATCAATAGTTGTAGGTTGATGGTTTGGTTCTTCATGAGTGGTTGTTTTACTATGATATTGGAAGTGTGCAGAGCCTTGATTTGCCTGCGAACTCATGCGCACGGTCGCTTGACTAGCAAGGCCTGCAGCCAGTTTGTTGCGGATTGCTGGCGTAAGTAGTAAAAAGCCAAAAAAGTCAGTCATGATGCCTGGTGTCATTAATAAAACACCGGCGATAATCACACATAATCCAGTAAATAATTCTTTTGCAGGCATTTGCCCTTGTGCCATTTGTAATTGCACGTTTTGAATCGCGCCCATACCTTGCTGCTTCACTAATTTCGCACCGACAATCGCGGTCACAATTACAAGCGCTATGGTGGCAAAGCCGCCGATCACTTCACTCACTTGGATGAGTAACGCGATCTCCACAATCGGCACTAAAATAAATAACAAAAACAAAAATCTAAACATAACGCTCTCTAAAAAATGTCATTCTCTTTCGAGTCAGTGAAATATAAATTGGGGTGAGCAGGTCATTTTTCAAGACGGAACCTAGGATCACCTTGCTCGCTACACATTATAGTTACTATCGGCTACTATGGTGCGACTCACGTAATCAAATAAAGGTTCCTTATGACTACGCATTTTCGACTTATTTTTACGACTTGTGCAAATGAGGCTGAAGCCCGTCAGTTGGCACAACATCTAGTTAAAGAAAAGCTAGCTGCTTGTGTGAACATTTTGCCTACTATTGAATCTATTTACATGTGGGAAGGCGAGGTAACTCAAGCTATTGAGAGTAAGTTACTGATCAAAACTAAGTCAGAAAAAATGAATGAGGTGATCCAAACTATCAAGAAATTGCATAGTTATGAGGTGCCTGAAATTCAGGTCGTTGATGTGGCTACGGGCAATTTAGCCTATTTTAATTGGATGGATGAGGTACTTAATTAATGCGATCGTTCCTTTTATTACTTTGTGCATTGTGGCTTATGCCAGCAAGTGCAAGTAATAACAATTTACTTGGAAATCTACTACAACCTGCGGAGCAAACATTTCTCCCGGTTGATCAGGCGTTTGTTTTCGATTTTGACCAGCAAGGCAAAACCTTATTTATTGGCTGGGATATTGCGCCTGATTATTACCTTTACAAAAAGAAAGTCGAAATTATTGCCAAAGGCGCTGATATTGAAGTTCCTGATCTTGGCAAGGGCGTGATTATTGAAGATGAATTTTTTGGTAAGACTGAGGTATTCTTTGATTCGTTAAGTGTGGTTTCTAAGCTCAGCAACGTCACAGAAGGTGCAGTTGTTAAAGTGCGTTTTCAAGGCTGCGCCGAAGCAGGGTTATGTTATCCGCCAGAAGTTAGAACCATTCCTTTATCTGTGATTGCAGGTGAGCAAGTATCACAGACTGCAGATGCGGGGAACGCATTAGCGGCATTAACACAAGCAGCTGATACAAATGAAGCATCATCAGCGCCCTCTCAAGAAGCATCAAAACCAGCAGGTGAGCAGTCATATACCGATAAGCTGGCATCGCAAGGTTTACTAACTAACCTAGTAATCTTCTTTTTAGTGGGTATTGGTCTTGCCTTTACACCATGCGTATTCCCAATGTTTCCGATTTTGTCGAGCCTTATAGCGGGTCAGCAGAATTTGTCGACTAAAAAAGCGTTCTCGCTGTCGTTTGTGTATGTACAAGGTATGGCAGTTACTTACGCAGCACTGGGCTTAGTGGTTGCATCATTAGGTGGGCAAGTACAAGGGTATTTACAGCATCCAACGGTACTGATCAGCTTTAGTATCTTATTTGTATTGCTGGCAATGTCGATGTTTGGCTGGTACGAAATCAAATTACCTAGCGGCATGATGAATAAACTCACTCAGGTTAGTAACCAGCAAAAAGGCGGCAACTATGTTGGCGTATTTATGATGGGTGTACTGTCTGGTTTGATTGCCTCACCGTGTACAACAGCACCATTGTCTGCTGCTTTACTTTATGTGGCGCAAAGTGGTGACTATCTTGTCGGTGGTTTAACACTTTATGTGCTCAGTTTAGGCATGGGCTTACCGTTATTATTATTGGGGACTTCTGGCGGTAAATTACTACCAAAAGCAGGTGGTTGGATGGAGCAAGTGAAAACCCTATTTGGTTTCATCATGCTGGTCGTGCCGCTTATTCTGTTAGAGCGTATTGTTGATATTGAAATTATCTGGTTAATGGCGGGTTTATTGGCACTTGCTACAGCGCTTTATTTACACCATTGGCAAAGTGGTCAATCACAGGGCAAGCTAAAAACAGCATTGTGGTTTGCAGCAACCTTATTGGTTGTAACTGGGGCAAGTTTAACGAAAAATTATTTTTGGCCTAGTAAAGCGGTAGTTGCTGAAGCTGCTGTACAAACACATGGTTTTAGACAAGTTGCTAATCTAAGTGAATTAAAAGAAGAAATTGCACAGGCAAGTAGCGAAGGGCGCTTAGTAATGGTCGACTTATATGCCGACTGGTGCGTTGCCTGTAAAGAGTTTGAGCACTACACGTTTCCTGACGCTAAAGTGCAAGAGCAATTTGCTCACTTTGAATTAATTCAAATCGATTTAACTGAAAGCGATGCAAAGACCATAGAGCTAATGGAAGAATACACGGTATTTGGGTTGCCGAGCATTTTGTTCTTTGATAGCCAAGGTAATGAGCTTTTAGAGCAGCGTGTAACAGGCTTTTTAAATGCCAAAGACTTTGCAGAACATTTAGCAAAAGTACGAAATACCGCTAAATAAACGCAAACGTGCAAGAAAATAGCAAAACGCCACTCATCTGAGTGGCGTTTTTGTATCTGCATCATGAAAAATAGCAAATTCATTCAGTGAAGCTCAATTTATCAGCAGGAAAACAGCTGGAATGACCCTGTTGTGTGCCTTGCTATGCTTGACTTTGCCACGAATGGGGAGTGATTAGACCAGTATTTTGCTGCTATTTACGTCGAAATATCTATAATAGGTGGTTAACGTGAGAAATAGTTGCTATTTTACATCAGCACGCTTAGGTTAAGCGTGGGTTTATGATGAATATGGTTAAACTGCTTACTTATAGGATATATCGCGTATTATGGCTGCAAAATTCAAACTTTTAGTTCTAAATGGGCCAAATTTAAACATGCTTGGCAAGCGTGAACCAGAAAAGTACGGTACTCAATCTCTTGATGAGATTATAGCTGAACTTAGCCTGGTTGCTGCCGGTCTCAATGTTGATTTAACGCATTTCCAAAGTAACAGTGAAGCTGCATTAATAGAACGCATTCACGATGCATGGCAAATGGTTGATGCAATAATTATCAATCCTGCTGCATTTACGCATACAAGCGTAGCCTTACGGGATGCATTACTCAGTGTAAACATTCCCTTTTACGAGGTGCATTTAAGTAATGTGCATGCTCGAGAAGCATTCCGTCATCATTCGTATTTTTCGGATGTGGCACAAGGCGTCATTATTGGATTAGGAGCAATGGGTTATAAGGTGGCACTTGAAGCTGCTGTTAGCCGGTTGCAAAACACACATTAATTTTTTAAATAACTAACAGGCGGGTCGTTCAATGGATATTCGCAAGATCAAAAAACTTATCGAACTAGTAGAAGAATCTGGTATTGCTGAATTAGAAATCACTGAAGGTGAAGAGTCAGTACGCATCAATCGTAACAACATGTCTGCAGCACCTGCAATGCAGTATGCACCACAGCAGTTTGCTGCACCTGCACCAGCAGCGGCTCCAGCTCCAGTAGCAGAAGCACCAGCAGCAGAAGCGGCTGCTCCAGCTGCACCGACTGGCCATCAAGTTAAATCTCCTATGGTTGGTTCATTCTACTCAGCGGCTTCTCCAGAAGCAGCACCATACGTAGAAGTAGGTTCTAAAGTAAATGTTGGCGATACGTTATGTATCGTTGAAGCAATGAAGATGATGAACCAAATCGAATCTGATAAAGCAGGCACAGTAAAAGCTATCTTAGTTGAAAATGGCGAGCCAGTAGAATTCGATCAACCTTTATTCATCATTGAATAATAGCGCAACAAAAGGCCAACTCTATGTTAGATAAAGTAGTCATTGCAAACCGAGGTGAAATTGCACTTCGCGTACTGCGCGCCTGCAAAGAGCTTGGGATCAAAACTGTTGCTGTGCATTCAACGGCAGACCGTGATCTTAAGCACGTGTTACTGGCAGACGAAACAATTTGTATTGGTAAACCAGCAGCCACTGAAAGTTACTTAGATATTCCGCGCATTATTGCAGCGGCAGAAGTAACAGACGCAGTTGCTATCCACCCAGGTTATGGTTTCCTTTCTGAAAATGCAGACTTTGCTGATCAAGTTGAGCAAAGCGGCTTTGTATTTATCGGTCCTAAAGGCGACACGATTCGTTTAATGGGTGATAAAGTTTCTGCAATCGAAGCGATGCGTAAAGCCGGTGTACCTTGTGTACCAGGTTCTGATGGCCCATTAACGGCAGACAGTGAGCGCAACATTCAAATCGCTAAGCGCATTGGTTACCCTGTAATCATTAAAGCAGCAGGCGGCGGCGGTGGTCGTGGTATGCGTGTTGTTCGCAGCGAAAAAGAACTGATTGATTCAATCGCTCTTACTCAGCAAGAAGCTAAGCAGTTCTTCGGTAATGGCATGGTTTACATGGAAAAATTCCTTGAAAACCCACGTCACATCGAAGTTCAAGTACTGGCAGACGGTCAAGGCAATGCCGTTCACTTAGGTGAGCGTGATTGTTCAATGCAACGTCGTCACCAAAAAGTTGTTGAAGAAGCGCCAGCGCCAGGTATCACAGCTGAAATGCGTAAGTTCATCGGTGACCGTTGTACTCGTGCATGTATCGAAATCGGTTATCGCGGTGCAGGTACGTTCGAATTCTTATACGAAAACGGCGAGTTCTATTTCATCGAAATGAATACCCGTATTCAGGTTGAGCACCCAGTAACAGAAATGGTCACTGGCGTTGACTTAATCAAAGAACAGCTAAAAATTGCAGCGGGTCAACCATTATCATTCACACAAGAAGATGTGGTTATTCGTGGTCATGCAATTGAGTGCCGTATTAATGCGGAAGACCCAGACACCTTTATTCCATCACCAGGTAAAATCACGCGATTCCACCCTGCAGGCGGATTAGGTATTCGTTGGGACAGCCACATCTACGCAGATTACACAGTACCACCTCATTACGATTCAATGATTGGTAAGCTGATCTGTTACGGTGAAAACCGTGATGTAGCTATTGCTCGTTCACGCAATGCGTTAAACGAATTAGTGATCGATGGCATCAAGACCAACACACCACTGCACAAGAAAATCTTGGCAGATGAGAACTTCCAAAACGGTGGTACAAACATCCACTACCTTGAGAAGAAACTAGGTCTGTAAACAAAATTCTGTTTAAGCTAAAAAGCCGGCAACTTTGCCGGCTTTTTTTTGTCAAATTAGTCATAAGAGTGATTCTCGCCTTACAAAATTATTCTGGTATGATTAACAAAGTAATGTGTTTTTAGTTTTTCATGAGGTAATAATGACCGACAGTGTTGGTTTTCCACTCGCTGATGAAGCAGCAACGGTTAATATGGGTAAGCAACTTGCAACCTTGATGGAGCAAGGGGCAGTCATCTATTTACATGGTGATTTAGGTGCCGGTAAAACGACATTAACCCGTGGTATCGTGCAAGGTTTCGGTCATCAAGGTAAGGTTAAGAGTCCAACTTATACACTGGTTGAGCCTTACCAATTAGCTAAAGCTTATGTCTATCACTTTGATTTATATCGCTTAGGTGACCCTGAAGAACTTGAATATATGGGAATTCGTGACTATTTTTCACCACAGGCTATTTGTGTTGTGGAATGGCCTGAAAAAGGCGGCGAATTTATTCCAACACCAGATCTTGATATCACCCTACGCTATGAAGGCGAGGCGCGTGCTATTACAATTAATAGCTTAACCGAGCGTGGTAAGACTATCGTTCAGCAACTTACGAGCGCGCAAGAATAAACATATAAAAATAAAGGTGTATTAGTAAAAATGGGTCGTTGTACGTTTAAACTATTAACTACTTTGATGTTATTGGTTGTTAGCCAGATTGCGCTTGCACAAAATACCATCAATAGCGTACGAGTGTGGCCCTCACCTGACAGCACTCGAGTGGTCTTTGATTTAAACGATAAGCCTGATTTCAGCTATTTCATGCTGAAAAATCCAGCTCGTTTAGTCATTGATTTAAAAAATACCGACAAACTAGATAGCTTGCCTGCTATTCCTCAAAAGCATCAGATTGTTTCCAAACTGCGTTACTCAAAACCAAAAGACAGCAAAAGTGTGCGTTTTGTCTTTGAGCTAGCCCGTGCCAGTAAACCTGTTGTATTTGCTTTACTACCAACTGATCCCTACAAGCATCGTTTAGTGGTTGACCTTGTTGATAAAACACCGAAGGCTGAGCCCGTTGTTTCGACCAATACCAGTGTGAAAAAACGCGAACTTAATCAAGAACGCGATATTGTTATTGCCATTGATGCAGGTCATGGTGGTGAAGACCCAGGTTCAATTGGCCCGTCAGGCACTTATGAAAAAGATATTACGCTACAAATAGCGAAGCGCTTAGAGCGAATGATAGATGCTGAAAAAGGCATGATTTCGCGTATGGTGCGCCGCAGTGATTACTTTGTAAATCTAAACACCCGTACTAGCATAGCTCGTAAGAAAAAAGCTGATTTCTTTGTGTCGATTCATGCGGATGCCTTTACTAGCCCGCAGCCAAACGGTGCCTCAGTGTGGGTGCTATCACTGCGCCGTGCAAATTCAGAAATTGGTAAATGGATTGAGGATAAAGAAAAACACTCAGAGCTTTTAGGTGGTGCAGCTGGGGTATTAAAAGATACTGCAAGCGAAAAATATTTAGCACAAGCACTGCTAGATATGTCGATGGATCACTCGATGAAAACAGGTTTTAGTGTCGCAGAAGAAGTGGTTAGCGAATTACGGAAAGTGGCTAAAATGCATAAGAAACGCCCACAAGCGGCGAGCCTTGCAGTATTAAAGTCACCAGATATTCCCTCTATTTTGGTCGAAACTGGGTTTATCTCGAATCCACGCGAAGAGCGAATGCTAAAAACGGCGCAGCATCAGGAGCGCTTAGCTAAAGCAATTTTCACCTCGATTAAAAATTACTATATGCAAAACCCGCCAGATGACTCGCTTTTCGCTAAGTTAAAGTCGCAGTTTCCGACTAAACACAAAGTTCGCCCTGGTGAGTCGTTAAGTATTTTAGCAAGCAGATATAACACCTCTGTGAGTAAGCTAAAAACGGCCAACAACTTAAAATCAAATACCTTATTTATTGGTCAAGAGCTTGATATTCCTCAAAGCTAGTCAATTTTCGTGTTAGGAACACTATGAGTATAGAAATACTACCCGCGCGATTGGCTAACCAAATTGCTGCGGGAGAAGTGGTTGAACGCCCAGCATCCGTTGTTAAAGAGCTGGTAGAAAATAGTTTAGATGCTGGCGCAACGCGCATTCAAATAGATATTGAGCGTGGTGGTCATAAGCTTATTCGCATTCGCGATAATGGCTCTGGCATTAATAAAGATGAGCTAACATTAGCCTTGTCGCGCCATGCTACGAGTAAGCTTAAGTCACTCGATGACCTAGAGAACATCTGTTCACTTGGCTTTCGTGGTGAAGCGTTAGCATCAATTAGCTCAGTGTCGCGGTTAACCTTAAGCTCAAAGCCAAAGCAGCAAGAGGCTGCATGGCAAGCGTTTGCTGAAGGCCGCGATATGGCGGTGCAGATTAAGCCAACGGCACACCCTGATGGTACCACCATTGAGGTGAAAGACTTATTTTTTAACACCCCTGCGCGCCGTAAATTTCTTCGCACCGAGAAAACCGAGTTTTCACATATTGATGAGCTCATAAAGCGTATTGCGCTGAGTCGTTTTGATGTCTCTATCACCCTGACTCATAATGGCAAGGTCGTGCGTCAATACCGTGCTAAACCAAACCCTGAGCAAGCGATAAGCCGTGTTGCACAAGTGGCGGGTAAAGCATTTAGTGAACAGGGGCTGCATATTCAGTCAGGTGAAGCAGGTTTGATGTTGCGAGGTTGGGTATTGCCCGTGGGCTCAACGAATAGCACGCAATATACCTATGTGAATAATCGCATGATGCGCGATAAACTCATTTTGCATGCAATCCGCCAAGCCTTTGAAGAAGTCGCAGGTTCAGAAGAGCTACCCGGTTTTGTCATTTATATTGATATTGACCCACGTCAGGTCGATGTAAACGTGCACCCAGCAAAACATGAAGTGCGTTTTCATCAAGGCCGTTTAGTGCATGACTTTATCCTGCAGGCAATAAAACAAGTGGTGGTGCCGCTTCAGCACGAAGCTGGTTTTACAGAGCATAATGACACTGCTTTTCAGCATGCTCCGTTTGATGAGGCGCACTCAAGCAGCACACAGCCAAGTTTTACTCAATCAGCGCCAACAGAGCAGTATGATTACCCTAAATCTGAATTACAGCCGACACGTTCAGTGAGTTATTCTGGGGCAACTGGAGCAGGGCGCTCTGGCGGTGGTTTTAGTAGTGACAGCCAGGGCCGCAGTAAAACATCTCACCAAGATGTCAATGCATTTTATCAAGGGATCAGCGAGCAACATGCTGCGCATTTTGACCAAGTAAGCCCTGAACCAAGTGTTACAGCACCGGTTGTAGAGCAAGCAAAACTTGCCAAGCTTATTCATGTACGAGAAGGCGAGTGCGTATTTAGTGAAGACAACCAACTCTTTGCTGCGCACTTTAAGCATGCAATAGCACTCGACTGGCAAGCGCACGTAGAGCAAGCAGGTAGCCTTGATGGCAAAGCCTTGTTGTTACCTGTGCGAGTAAATGCAAGTGCTGATGATATTAGCGCGTTAAATGCTCAGCAGTCGTGGTTTACCTTACTTGGTTTTGATTTAGTAATAGAAAAACAGTTTGTGATGGTTAAAAAGCTTCCGCCTTGCGTGTATTTACTTGATGTAAGTGATGCTATTGAGCGGCTTATTGCTGGCTGCAAAGCCTCACCAAGTTCACTCGATGAATGGTTAGCTTGGTTAACTCAACAAATACCAACACGTTATTACGCAAGCCAAGCCTTTATGGAGCAAGTGGCTCGGTTAGAAAATAATCCACAAACTATGCAACTTTTACGTCAAAAAGCAGTTAAAATAGAACTATCTCAGTTTTTAAACTAAGCAAGGTATTTAGGCTTGAATAACTTACCCGTCATTTTTTTAATGGGACCAACCGCTGCAGGGAAAACAGATTTAGCAATTTCGCTGTGTGAGCATTTAAACACAGAAATAATCAGTGTTGATTCAGCATTAGTCTATAAAGATATGGACATCGGCACGGCAAAGCCAAATGCCGAAGAGCTTGCTCGTGCGCCGCATCACTTAATTGATATTATTGACCCAGCAGATAGTTATTCAGTGGCAGATTTTCGCCGTGATGCAATTGAAAAGATTGATCTATTTCATCAGCAAGGTAAAGTACCTGTATTGGTTGGCGGTACAATGATGTATTTTAAGTCGCTTATTGATGGCTTATCACCGCTACCAGAGGCATCACCTGAAGTACGTGCTGAACTCGAAAAAGAAGCAGCGCGGTTTGGTTGGCCACATTTGCATAAAGAACTTGTGAAAATCGATCCTGATGCAGCGAAAAAAATGAGCGAAAATGATTCGCAAAGAATTAATCGTGCATTAGAAGTGTATCGTATAACAGGTAAAACAATGACTGAGCTGCAAAAACAAAAGCAGCCTGAGCTTCCTTATACTTTCTATCAATTTGCCATTGCACCTGATGATCGCAGTGAATTACATCAGCGAATTGAGAAAAGGTTTAAAATAATGCTCGATCAGGGGTTTGAAAATGAAGTTTCATCCCTATATAAACGTAAGGATTTACACCCAGACCTACCTTCGATTCGTTGTGTGGGTTATAGACAAATGTGGGATTACATTGCTGGCGAAATTGACTATGATGAAATGGTCTTTCGTGGTATTGCAGCCACACGGCAGTTAGCCAAGCGACAACTGACTTGGTTAAGAGGTTGGCCTGAAGTAATTTGGTTGACTACGGGTGATGAAGAAAACTTGCAACGTGTAGTAAGTTCGCTAAGCTAGTAGTAGCTGGAAGTTTTTTAGCTTTGTTAAATTAGTTCAGCTACTTAATTATAATAACACCTAGAACGAAGGAAAATAACATGGCAAAAGGCCAGTCGTTACAAGACCCATTTTTAAATGCGTTACGTCGTGAGCGCATTCCAGTATCAATCTTTTTGGTTAATGGCATTAAATTGCAGGGTAAAATCCAGTCATTTGACCAATTTGTTATTTTACTTGAAAACACCGTAAATCAAATGGTGTATAAACACGCTATTTCAACTGTTGTTCCAGCGCGTTCTGTTAACTTCCAAGGCGTTCAAGGAAGTGATGATTCAGAAGAGCAAGAATCTGGAAATTTTTAAACTTAGGAGCGTAATGCTTGTTTGACCGTTATGAAGCCGGCGAACAGGCAGTTTTAGTTCATATCGACTTACCTAAAGAAGGAGATCGCGAAGATCTTCACGAATTAGAGTTGTTGGTATCTTCTGCTGGTGTTAGTAGTTTGGCGATTGTGCAAGGCAGTCGTCAAGCACCGCATCCGAAACTTTTCGTCGGGACCGGAAAAGCAGAAGAAATCGCTGAAACTGTCAAAATCCACAATGCAGATGTCATTATTTTCAACCATCAACTTAGCCCGTCACAGGAACGCAATTTAGAGCGCGTTTGCCAGTGCCGCGTTCTTGATCGTACGAGTTTGATCTTAGATATTTTTGCGCAGCGAGCGCGAACTCACGAAGGTAAACTTCAGGTTGAGTTAGCTCAGTTACGCCATATTTCTACTCGCTTGATCCGTGGTTGGACCCACCTTGAAAGACAAAAAGGCGGGATAGGGTTACGTGGTCCGGGTGAAACCCAGCTCGAAACCGATAGACGATTACTGCGCGCAAGAATTAAAAATATTCGTGCCCGTTTAGATAAAGTTGCTGTTCAACGTGAGCAGGGGCGACGTGCGCGTACGCGAAATGAAATTCCAACTGTGTCACTAGTAGGTTATACCAATGCGGGTAAATCAACGTTATTTAACCGTATTACTGACTCAGATGTGTATGCTGCTGATCAGCTATTCGCAACCCTAGATCCAACCTTACGTAAGTTAGATATAGGCGATATAGGTCCAATTATTTTAGCGGATACGGTAGGTTTCATTCGTCACTTACCTCATGACCTTGTTGCAGCATTTAAAGCGACCTTAACAGAAACCCGTGAAGCTGATTTACAGTTGCATGTTATCGATGTGGCAGACCCTCGTCGAAAAGAAAATATTGAGCAAGTACAGTCTGTTTTAAAAGAAATCGAAGCAGATGAAGTGCCGCAATTATTGGTTTATAACAAAATTGATGCGCTAGATGACGTTGCGCCACGTATAGATAGAAACGACGAAGGTCAACCGGTACGAGTCTGGTTGTCGGCGCGCACTGGCGTTGGCTGTGAACTGCTAAGTGAGGCAATTAATGAGTTACTTGCCAAGAAGATGTTTGCTGATGAGCTAAAATTACCACCACAACATGGTCGTATTCGTGCAGCATTATTCAACTTAAACGCAGTTCATCAAGAACGTTTTGATGAGCAAGGAAACTGGTTGTTATCGGTACGCTTGCCAATGGCAGAATGGAATCGCTTGAAAAAAGAGATGGGACAAGACCTCGACTCTTTTGTAGTGACTGATTAAAAATCGCCAGCATTTGTCTTTTTTAGTATGAGAAATGCTGTAGATTTGATAGATTTAACCTAATTCATTTAGATAACAATGGAGTATAGCTATGGCCTGGAATGAACCGGGTAATAATGGCAATGATAAAGATCCGTGGAATAATAAAGGCGGAAAAGATCAAGGCCCACCTGATTTAGACGAGGTAATGCGTAAATTCGGCAACAAGTTTGGCGGTTTATTTGGTGGTAATAAGCCAGGTAAAAACGGCGGCGGACTTGGTGGCGCAGGCATTTCTTTCATCCTTATTATTGCCGTCATTGTATGGGCATTAAGTGGTATTTACACGGTAAAAGAAGCCGAGCGCGGTATTGTTTTACAATTTGGACAATACAATCGCATTGCAGAACCTGGCTTACGTTGGAAAATGACCTTCATTGAACGCGTGATCCCTGTAGATATTGAAGCGGTTCGCTCGTTATCTGCAAAAGGTTTCATGCTGACAGAAGACGAGAACGTGGTAAATGTAGAGTTTGAAGTACAATACCGTGTTATCGATCCACACCTATACAAGTTTAGCGTAACCGACGCAGATGGCAGCTTGAAACAAGCGCTTGATAGTGCTCTTCGTTATGTGATTGGTCATGTAAAAATGGACCAAGTGCTAACAACTGGTCGTGAGTTAGTGCGCCAACAAACGTGGGATGAACTAAACAAAATCATTGAGCCTTACAACTTAGGTATTATCGTAAGCGATGTGAACTTTAAAGATTCACGTCCGCCGGGTGAAGTAAAAGACGCGTTTGATGATGCTATTGCTGCACAAGAAGATGAAGAACGCTTTATTCGTGAAGCTGAGGCTTACGCTCGTGAAATTGAGCCTCGTGCCCGTGGTCAAGTTACGCGAATGACACAAGAAGCAGAAGCGTACCGTGAGCGTATTACTCTAGAAGCGCAAGGTGAAGTAGCACGTTTTGAAAAACTGTTACCTGAGTACCAAGCTGCGAAAGAAGTAACCCGTAAGCGCTTATATATCGATGCGATGGAAGAAGTGCTAGGTAACAGCTCTAAAGTGTTAGTTGATGTAGAGGGCGGTAATAATATGATGTATCTACCGCTTGATAAAATCATGGAAAAGCAAGGTACAGCAACGCGTGTTGCGCTACCAAGCTCAAGTGATATTCAAGATCTTCGCAATAAGTTAAACCCATCACGTAACAGCACGGTTAATTCAAGTAATGATCGTTTCGCAACTGACCGTTTTAATGAGGGGAGATAAGTAAGATGAAAAATTTTAGTTTAGTAATACTTGCCCTTGCAGTTGTGCTGTCTTTTTCTGCGATTTTTGTTGTACAAGAAGGCGAAAAAGCAATTGTCTTATTATTCAGCAAAGTTGAAAAAGACAGTGACGATAACGCTGTAGTATATGGCCCAGGTTTACACTTAAAAGTACCTTTCTTTAGCCAAGTACGTCGCTTAGATGCACGAATTCAAACGCTAGATGGTGAAGCTGACCGCTTTGTTACTAGTGAGAAAAAAGACTTAATCGTTGATTCTTATGTGAAGTGGCGCATTAATGACTTTAGTGCATTTTACCTACGTGCCCGTGGTGATAAGCAATATGCTGAAACACTGCTTAAGCAAAAGGTGAACAATGGACTTCGTACTAATTTCGGTTCTCGTACAATCAAAGAGATTGTCTCTGGCGAGCGTAGTGAATTGATGGAAGAAGCGTTAGTTCAAGCGTCTGAAAGTGCGCAAGAGCTAGGTATTGAAGTACTTGACGTACGTGTTAAGCAAATTAACTTACCACAAGAAGTGAGTAGCTCAATCTTCCAGCGTATGCGTGCTGAGCGTACTGCAGTAGCTAAAGAGCACCGTTCAGAAGGTCAAGAAAAAGCTGAGACAATTCGCGCAGAAGTAGACCGCCGTGTAACCGTAATGCTGGCAGATGCTGAACGTAATGCTCGTACAGTACGTGGTCAAGGTGATGCTGATGCTGCTGCTATCTATGCTAATGCATATAACAAAGACGCTGAATTCTTTGGTTTTATGCGCAGCCTAGAAGCATACAAAAATACCTTTAAAGATAAACAAGACGTGATGGTAATTTCACCTGATAGCGACTTCTTTAATTATATGAAAGGTACAAAAGTACAGTAAGTAATACTCGTATGATCAAAAGCCCCGCAATTTGTGGGGCTTTTTTGTCTCTGTAAGTGATTAATTTTTATTCTTAACAATTTTATAAACCTCTGTTCTGCATGTAGTTGTTTAAGTAATTGAGAAGATAAAAATTCAGGCGCAGAAAAAATAAGCTAAACGGGGTGATCTTTCACCTCGTTTTCTGATAAAATCTCGTCCTAATTTTTTCTAAGTGAATTTGCAATGGGTAAAAACGTTGTTGTACTAGGCACCCAATGGGGTGACGAAGGTAAGGGTAAGGTAGTTGACCTCCTTACAGACAAAGCATCTTTAGTAGTTCGTTATCAAGGTGGTCATAACGCAGGCCATACTCTGGTAATCAACGGTGAAAAGACGGTTTTACACCTTATTCCATCGGGTGTATTACGTGACAATGTTAAGTGTGTGATCGGTAATGGTGTTGTTTTATCACCAGAAGCATTAATGAAAGAAATTGGCATGCTAGAAGAGCGTGGCGTACCAGTACGTGAGCGCTTATTAATCAGCGAAGCATGTCCATTAATTTTACCTTTCCACATTGCATTAGATTTAGCCCGTGAAAAAGCACGTGGCGATAAGCCAATTGGCACTACAGGTCGTGGTATCGGTCCAGCTTATGAAGATAAAGTAGCACGTCGTGGTTTACGTGTAGGTGACTTATTCAATCCTGAACAGTTTGCTAGCAAGCTTAAAGAAGTATTGGAATACCATAACTTCACTTTAGAGCATTACTACAAAGCTGAACCAGTTGACTTCCAAAAGACATTTGACGATGCAATGGCTATCGCAGATATCTTAAAAGCAATGGTTGTTGATGTTACTGAGCTTCTTGACCAAACGCGTTTAGCGGGCGACAACATCTTATTTGAAGGTGCGCAAGGTACATTACTTGATATCGACCACGGTACTTACCCGTACGTAACATCATCAAACACAACAGCTGGTGGTGTAGCGACTGGTGCTGGTTTTGGTCCATTACACCTTGATTACGTGTTAGGTATTATCAAAGCTTACACTACACGTGTAGGTTCTGGTCCATTCCCTACAGAGCTTTACGACGGTCTTGATAAGCAAGATCCAGTTGGTAAGCACCTAGGTGATAAAGGTCATGAGTTCGGTGCGACGACAGGTCGTTTACGCCGTACAGGTTGGTTAGACGCAGTGGCAATGCGCCGTGCAGTGCAAATCAACAGCATCTCAGGTTTCTGTTTAACTAAACTAGACGTTTTAGACGGTTTAGAAACATTAAAAATCTGTACTGGTTACCAGTTAGAAGATGGCACAGTAACGAACGTTACACCATTAGCAGCTGAAGGTTACGAGAAAGTAACACCAGTATACGAAGAGATGCCAGGCTGGTCAGAAAACACAGTAGGTGCTACGTCAGTTGATCAATTACCGCAAGCGGCACTTGATTACATCAAACGTATTGAAGAAATCACTGGTGTTCCCGTTGATATCATCTCTACTGGCCCAGACCGTGTAGAAACTATGGTATTACGCAGCCCATTTGCATAATTCTCATAGTGACTGAAAAAGCTGCTTCGGCAGCTTTTTTTGTGCCTAAAATTCACTTGGTATAATATTTGTATATTATTTGCTAAGACTGACTTTATTTAAGTGATTTTGATGCGTGTTTTATTGCCTTTAACATTACTCTTCTCAAGCCTGAGTATGGCTGAAGAGCCTATCACAGCTGTGCCTCTTTACACAGAGAGCGAGTTAATAGGCTTGATCAATAAAAATACACACCTTGCACGTGTCAAGGCAGATGATTGCCAGTTAGTGCAAGATATCGAAGCGCGAGCCAATAAAATGGCACTGCCATCGTATCAGTTCTTGTATGGCGATATGCTAGCTTATGCGGTGTGTGTAGACCGTAATGTAGAGTTAGGGGTTTATTACATGCGTCAAGCTGCCCAGCAAGGGCTTGGTGCGGCATTAGAGCAACTAGGTCGCTACTATGATGTAGGTCAGTTAGTGCAGCAAGATAAAGCAATGGCGGTGACCTATTTACGAGAAGCATCAGCTCAAGGTAACCTAAAGGCACAAATGCGTTTGGTTAATCTATTTAATCAAGGTTATGGCAGCCCGCGCGATTATGAAGACGCCTACCGTTGGTTATTTCATTCAATGGTTGCCGATAAAGCAACTCACAAGAAAGTCGAAAATTTACTCGCTAAGCTTGCCGAAAAAATGCCAGACAGCGTCGTTGCACGCGCCCGTTTACCTATGTAGGCAAATACAAATACATATAAAAAAGGCCAGCTAATGCTGGCCTTACTGTTATTTCTCTTCTTTATTTTCTTTCGGTTTGCCGTTGTTCGGGTCTTTTAGCACCGATAGTTTAGGCGGTTGAAGTGCCACAATACGTTCACCTACTTGTGGAGGTTTTTCCATATTTGTAGTGAACGGGCGAATTTTAATAGGCGTATCGTCATCATCGCTTTTTTCACCATTTAAAATAAATAATGGGATTGCTTCGCTATTAACTTCTTTATATTGATCCCAACTAAACTCTTCAGAAATACGCGTCGCACTAACTTTGCCGCCTTTGGCAATTAAGCTGCTTAAACGGGCATAAGCGCCATTGTCGCCAAACAGAATTTGTCGTGACAAGAAGGTCGCACTGTCTTTATTCGCTTTTGCATGGTTAGTCGAAGAGCGCAAAGAAAATACATTCTTTTCGTCGAACAAATGCGAGAAGTATTGTACGCCTAATGCATTGTGATGGCGGTTCGGTGAAAGCGCGAGTACGCTACGAATTGTTGTTAATGGTAAATACCGCTCCGCATGCTCTGACTGCGGATTACCATAGTAACAAGGTAAGCCATCCATGCGTGCCATTTTACAGTTTTCCCATGCAGGATCAGATAAGTGCACCGGAATATTTTGATCTTTTAAGCCGCAAGCAATAGCACGGGCTACATGGTTTGCGCCAATAATTAAAATAGTATTTGGCGCAGGCTGGCGTACTTTTAATAACTTTGCCAACGGTGTTGCTGTAAGGCTTTGCAGTACTACAGTAATAATAATTACAGTAAATATAAGTGGCACTATTTTTTCAGCATCGGCAATGCCAGCTTCGACCATACTTAGAGCAAATACAGAGCCCACCGCAGCAGCAACGATACCCCGTGGTGCAATCCACGACAGAACTAAGCGAGACTTAAGTGGTAAATCAGTTTTAAAGGTCGATATTGCAATACAGGCTGGGCGAGCCACAAAAAGCACGATGGCTAAGAAAATAAACACATCGCTATGTAACATCATTAAATCTGATAGCTGTAGTCGGGCTGCAAGTAAGATGAACAGTGATGAAATTAAGATCATCGAAAGGTCTTCTTTAAATTCAAGCACAGAGTCAATTTCGAGATCATCTTGGTTAGCAAGCCAAATACCAAACACGGTAACAGCGAGTAGGCCAGATTCATGGCTTAGGTGGTTCGAAACCGTAAAGCTAATCAGTACTAAGGCTAAAATGCCAAACTTGTGTAACTCAAATGGTAGCCATTCTCGGCGTATCAGCAATGTGGTAAGCCAACCTGCAACGACACCAATGGTTAAACCAACTCCCAGGGTTTTAAAGAGCGCGATAATGGTATGACTCAGTACTTCGCCTTGACCTACAAGCATGACAGCTTCAAATACTAGTACTGCGAATAATGCACCTATAGGGTCTATAACAATACCTTCCCAACGCAAGATGCGGTCAATATCTTGAGTAGGTCTCATAGAGTTTAACAGCGGCGCAATAACTGTAGGTCCAGTTACAACAAGCACCGCTCCAAGTACTGCAGCAACTCGCCAGTTCAGCTCTAAAATCCAATAAGCGCTGAAGCTGATTACTAAACAAGTCGTGAGCATTCCTATAGAGCAGAGGTTACGAACTACCTTACCAATCCCTTTTAACTCTCTGAAGTGTAAGGTTAGTGAACCCTCAAATAAGATCACCGCCACACTTAAAGAAACTACAGGGAAGAGTAAATCACCCAGTAGAGCGTCAGGTTCTAGTACGCCACTAAATGGCCCTAAAACTAAACCTGTTAGTAGTAAAAATAAAATAGCGGGTACGCGAAACGCCCATGCGACCCACTGTGCTAATACTGAGCACAATGCGATCCCTGCTATATAAATTGCTGACATAGAATAAATTATCCTTTTGTTACTACTGTTCAAAAAAGGTCGAATCACATTATTTATGATGTAATGCAATCCTCAATTAGACCTTTGAAATAAAATTGCCTGCTTATTAAAGCTTACTCATCACTATAGACACAAGCAAACTTGATGCTTCAAATACGATTTTAGTCGTTATTACTACTTTTTGGGGTTATATCTAAAACAAAAGTCAGGTTTGCAGAGAAAAAATCATTAGGGCTAACATATGGTGATCTAACTTATTGTTAAAAAATATTTATTTTTCCTATTTATGGCAAGTATAAAAGCTGTGATTACTTTTCGCCCTTGATCTTTACCCCTAATTTCCCGTATTATATTTCGTGTTCAAACAATTTGATATCTAAATGTTTATCGGTGTTGCTACAGTTTTCTAGAGCTTTACCTATAAATAATCAATTGTTTGTAACAATTTTAGTGTTTTATACACTTTGTTTTCTAATTAAATAGAAATGAGCTTCCCCGTGTTCAGTGTGTATTTATTACGTGTTGAATAGAATATAAGTTCATTATCTGGTCAATGTTTAGTTCCCATCGTGGCAGCTAAATCTCGGTCATACAATCTACACCCTATCTGTTGGTGTACCAGATTGTATAGGCTCTATGTATGTTGTTATTAATAAAAGCCTCACACAGCTTTTTACAGCGATACATAAACAACACTTATCTCTTTTTATCAACTTATGGTTTATAACCGTTTGGTCTACTGACTGAATAAAAGTTGTGCTATATCTAATCGCAGTACTTGCGTGGCGTAGTCGTGTGCATAGATAAGTTGTTTGGCAAAGTGATAATAGTCAGTGCGTTTAGTAAAGCTAAACGCGAGTCTTTTAATCAGTGGCAAATTGGCACTGAACAGATAGTAAAATGGAAAGTTGAACAGTTATGCAAAAGTTAAATTGGCGACGTATAGTACTAAAAGTAGGTAGCGCATTAATCGCACCCGAACAAGACGGGTGTCGCTCACGTTATTTACTGACCATTGCACAGTTCATCGTTCGCTGTCGAGCGCAAGGTATCGAAGTTATTTTAGTATCATCGGGTTCGGTAGCTGCTGGTTCGCATTTATTCCCTGAACAAGAAAAGCGTTCAGTGACGATGAAAAAAGCAATGGCTGCTGCCGGTCAGACAGAAATGATGGCGATGTGGGATCGTTTCTTTGATTTCCCATCAGCACAGATTTTATTAACTCATGGTGACTTACGTGACCGTGAGCGTTATACCAGTATTCGTGAAACAGTTTTCACCTTACTGGAGCATGGTGTATTACCTATCATTAATGAGAATGACACGGTAACAACTGATGATTTAAAAGTTGGCGACAATGATAACTTGTCGGCAATGGTAGCCGCAGCGGCGGACGCAGATGCATTGATGATTTTTTCGGATGTTGATGGTCTTTATGACAAAAATCCGAATTTACATGAAGATGCAGTGCTTTTACCAGAAATTGATAGCATCGATGAATCAATTTACGCCATGGCCGGTTGTGCAACCAGTGCCGTTGGTACAGGTGGTATGAAAACGAAAATCGAAGCGGCAGAAAAAGCCACTTCACATGGTATTACAACCTTTATTTTAAATGGTTTTAAAGAAGAGACATTTAACCGACTGCTTGCGGGTGACAACCCAGGTACTATCTTCAAACCATATGAGAAACCGATGCAAGAAGCAGTGCATTGGATGACTCACACAGCTAACGAGCAGGGTGAGGTTGTCGTTGAAGGTTCATTCGATGAATCATTAAAAGATGAAGACGGTTGTATTCGTAGCGATGAAATCGTTGCAGTACACGGAGAATTTGGCGTAGGCGATACCATTTTAGTTCGTAGTGATGATGGTACGCGTCTAGCAAAAGCAACAGCGAACTACAGTAGCTGTTTATTGAATTTTATTGCTGACAACGAGCAAAGTGAATTTAGCGAAAAAATGCAAGATTCAATCGGCCCAGTTGTTTCAGAGAAAGATATCGCATTATTGGAGAAGTCATGAGTTTAATTACGGATATTTCGAGTCAAGCTGCAAAAGCTGCAACCCAGTTAGCTTTACTTGATACTGCTACTAAGAATCAAGTGTTAACTGAGATGGCAGAGGCGTTACGCGAAAGCAAAGCGTTTATCATCAAAGAGAACGAAAGCGATTTAGCGGCAGCACGTGATAATAACCTTGCTGCGTCTATGATTGACCGTTTAACGCTAAACGATGAGCGTATTGAAGCAATGGCTGAAGGCATTGAAGTAATTGTTAGCCTTGATGATCCTGTAGGCCAATTACGTGAAATTTCAGAGCGTCCAAACGGTATTAAGATCAGCAAGATGCGCGTACCACTTGGTGTTGTGTGTATGATTTATGAAGCACGCCCGAATGTGACGGCTGATGCCGGTGCGTTATGCTTTAAATCGGGTAATGGTGTTATTTTACGTGGTGGTAAAGAAGCACTTCGCAGCTCGCAAGCAATCGCAAGTGTAATGCACAAAGTACTTGAAAAGCATGGTTTACCTGCTGCGTTGATTTCAGTGATCCCAGATCCAGACCGTGGTCTGCTCATGGAGCTGATGCAACAGCGTGACACTATTGATTTAATCATTCCGCGTGGTGGTGAAGGTTTAATTAATTTTGTAACAGAAAACAGTACTATTCCAGTGATCCAACACTTTAAAGGTGTATGTCACCTTTATGTAGATAAAGACGCTGATCTGAACGTAGCAATCAATTTACTATTAAATGGTAAAACCCAGCGTACAGGTGTGTGTAATGCCCTAGAAGGTTTAGTGGTTCATCAAGATATCGCTGATGAGTTTTTAAACCTATGTGCAGTTGTTCTTCGTCAAGAAGGCGTTAAAGTAAATGCAGATGCGAAAGCTGCCGAGTACTTTGATAATGCAACAGTACTTGCTGACGACGAGTTTGGTGAAGAGTACTTAGATTTAGAAATCGCAATTAAAGTTGTACCTGACTTTGCCGGTGCCATTGATCATATTGCTAAGTTTGGTTCAAACCACACTGAAGTGATTTGTACTAAAGACCAAGCTGCGGCGCAGTTATTCCAACGCAGTGTGGATGCATCTGTGGTAATGGTTAATGCATCATCGCGTTTTTCTGATGGTTCACAGTTAGGTTTAGGTGCCGAGATTGGCATTGCGACAACTAAGCTACATGCTTACGGTCCAATGGGTCTTGAGTCACTTACAACTGAAAAATACTTAGTGAATGGCGAAGGCCAAATTCGTGAGTAATCACTAAAAAGTAATTGCTTTAAAAAGCCGGGCTTTGCTCGGTTTTTTTGTGTCTAAAACAAATAAATAAAATGAATCGAAATATGAATATGAGTTTGTTTAGATATTTAATTTGGCAGATTGCCTAAAAAGAGGTAGGAAAGTGGTGGAGCTAAGCAGGATCGAACTGCTGACCTCCTGCGTGCAAGGCAGGCGCTCTCCCAGCTGAGCTATAGCCCCACATTCCTAAATACAGGATGCTTAAGTCTTGCGTCTCAAGCGGGGTGAACTTTAAATATTTTTGCATTTGTGGTCAAGTATTTTTTTTAAAATGTTCGAATTTTTACTCTGTAGTTTTATTTTTGGTAGACTAAAGCGCATTCACTGTTTAAGGCTTATCCAATAATGAAAAAAATAGCATGGCTTTTGGTTGTTTTACTTGCCGGTTGCGCAAGCCAAGAAGAAGCGCCTCCTTTTGAAATCAATAATAAACAGTTTTACGAAAAGAATGACGAGCAAGGCAATAAAATCTTTGCCTATGTGGTGTCAGTTAAAGCACAGGGCAGACGCCCGATTAATCTCGATAAGCCAATGACACGCCGGCAGTTTAAAGATTTTGCCGAGCAAGAAGTATTTGAAGAGTCGAGCAACTTAAAACTTATGCTAGAAGACCAAGCGGTTGAATTATTAAATGAAGAGCTTAAAGAGCGACAATACTGCGACGATAAACACGTTATTGACGAAGTATTATGGCGTGATTTAAGTGTGCAATTACGAGGACGTTGTTTGTAAATGTATGCAGATAAAAGCAAGTTAGCTGCTACGCTAGCTCAATTAGATATTAATTATGATGTGATTGAGCATCCACCATTACACGGCAGCTTAGATGCCGATAAGTTTATGCTCGATAGACCGGGCACTCGATTAAAAAACCTGTTTTTACGAGATAATGAAGGTAAGCGCCACTTTTTAGTGATCACTGCTCACGATAAGCAGCTCGACTTAAAAGCCATTGCTCAGCAGCAGGGGTTATCGCGCTTAGGGTTTGCATCTGATGAGCGATTAGCGCGTTATCTTAAAGTGCCACCGGGCTGTGTTTCTATGTTAGCACTGTTAAACGATAAGCAAAATAATGTCACTCTTTGGCTAGACCAAGAAATTTGGTTTAACGAACTTTTTCATTGTCACCCTTTTGAAAATACCGCCACTTGGCTGATGAAAAAAGAGGACTTAGAGCTATTTTTTGAAAGTACCGGGCATCAACCACGCATTGTATTTCTACCAGCCAAATAAACTAAGCTTAAACCTACTAAGCAGACTAAAAGTAGCACGGTCATAAAGGCAACTTGGCCGTGTTGCTGATATACCAGCCCTGGCAATAATGAACCTAATGCCCCACCGCTATAATAAAACGAGACATAACCGCCATTGGTGACACTTGCAGGTGCGCTGCTGATTTTATTTACCAATGGAGCGGCACTTGAGTGGATCACAAACATTGCACCGCAAAAGCCAGTAAAAGCAACCACAAATAATAGTAACTGTTGACTCATCAATAACACCATCGTCAGGCTATAGAATACAAAAACCCAGGTTAGTAAACGCCAAGGTGTTGATGACTTTCGTAACAGCCAAGGTGTGGCTATGGAAGCCAGCGCGCCCAGCAAGTAGCCGCTGTAAACCAGTCCGATGTCTCGGGTGTTAGTGATAGCAAAACTGTCTTGCAGAATGAAAGGTAAATAATTTAACAGTGCCGCAAAACAAAAGAACATACAAAACACTGCTCCGTAGAGCTTTAATACCAACGGATCTTTTAATTGCTTTAGATACAACAGCGGCGACTTGGCAGCATGAATACTCGCACCTTTGTTTGATTTAGGAATGGCGAGTGCAAATAGTACTAACCCAAGCGCAATTACATAATAAAAACTTTGCCAGCTTAAAAAGTCAGTAAACAAGGCGGCGAGCATACGTCCGAAGTAGCCACCAACAATGGTACTGCCAATGTAAAGTGTCATATTACGTTGTAATTGGTCGGCCTGAAAAGTCACACCAATATAACTGGTCATAGCGGTGAGCGCCGCAGGGAGAGTGATCCCTTGTATAAAACGAACCAGCAATAGCAACTCAAAGCTTGGTGCTAAAGTAAAAGCGATACAGCTGATTGCTAACACAAACATGGCAATCTTTAAAATTGTGAGTGGGTTTCGCTTAGCTAAAAACAAGCCATACACTAAAGGAGCAATGGCTAGTGGCAACATAGTTGCGGTCATTAAGCTACCAGCAGTGGCTGGCGATACAGAAAAATGACTGGCAAATAATCCAAGTAAGGGTTGTGGGGCGTATAAAACAAAGAAAATAAACACAGAGCAAAGTAACAAATGTCGCAGCTGCATTTTTAGCTCCCAAGAGGAAAAGCCCTAGCTTATCGGGTACAGGTTTTTTTACAAGTTCAAAGGCGACTAAAATGATAAATCTTGCGTTAAATCAATATGTCATGATTTCATCGCGTGTTAATCTCATATCAATATACTCGATTGCTGTGAATCAAGTGGGCTCAGTACTGTTATTTGTTGGCAGAGCTGATTAAAATAACCCTAATACGCATTAATAAATTGGAATTTCGTCATGGGTTCATTACAAGATCAATTACTTAAAGCTGGTCTTACTACGGCACATAAAGCTAAAGTAGCCAAAACAGAAAAGCGCAAACAGCAAAAGAAGAAAAAGAAAGGCGCCACGAGTAATCCTAGCGATCTGCAAAAACATATTGAACAAACTAAGCTTGAGCAGCAGAAAAAAGCCGACGAGCTTAATAAAGCGCGTTTAGAAGAGCAAAAGCAACGTGAGCAAGTAGCGCGCGTTAAACAGATTTTAGAGCATCACAACCAAGATGAAATCCGTGGTGATCGCACATTTAACTTCACTTATCAAAATAAAGTGAAAGAGCTCGAAGTAAATGAAAAAACACAAAAGGCCCTAGCTGGTGGCCGATTAGCAATTTGTGTTTTAGAAGGCCAATTTTTTGTACTGGAAGACGAACCAGCACGAAAAGTCGCTGAAGTCAGCGAAGACTACATAGTGTTCCATGTTGAGCCTGAAGATAAGCAAAAGGATGAAGATGATCCGTATGCTGATTTTGAAGTACCTGATGATTTAATTTGGTAGTGACTGTTTCTATTGCCGTTACAATTTTCGGGTGCAATATTGTTAAATCATGGTCTACACTAAAGAAAATGTTTAATAACCCGTCAAAAAAGAGAAAATAGATATGAGCAAGATCACGAAAATTTTATGTGGGGCTGGCATTGCAATGGCTGCAAGCCTATCTTTCAACACTATGGCTGCGGATGGTGCAACACTATACACAGCTAAGCTTTGCCAAACTTGCCACGGTGCAGAAGGTAAAGCGCCTATCATGCCTCAGTACCCTAAATTAAATGGTCAAAATAAAGAGTACTTACTAGCACAAATGAAAGACATTAAGTCAGGTGCGCGTAGCAACGGTATGGCTGCTGCGATGAAAGCAATGGTTGCAAACGTATCTGAAGAAGAAATGGCTGCAATTGCTGATTACTTATCACAAGTAAAATAAACACCATTTTAGCGTGAAAAGGCCACATCAATTGATG
>NZ_PNCZ01000023.1:0-25980 GCF_005887425.1 Pseudoalteromonas sp. S2721 | reverse complement strand
CTAGCAACTAGCAACTAGCAAATCGTTACAACCCTTTCTTCACTAAGTATCTATACGGTGCTTCTTTTACATCTTTAGCCACAAGAGTGTGATCCATAAATGTACAAAAGCTTGGGATATCGCGGGTGGTTGATGGGTCGTCGGCGATGATAAGTAATGTTTCCCCATCTTTCATTTTTCGTACTGCGCCACGCACCATCATGACAGGTTCTGGACAACGTAGGCCAAGTGCATCTAATTGGTGATCGGGATTATCAAAACTCATGGCTGACCTTTTGGATGAAAGAGACTATTAATAAGCGGATATTTTAACTTTCTATTGCTGCCAGTTTCAATAAGTGAAAGCAAAGCAAATAAAAAAGGCGCACTGAGCAAGTCAGTGCGCCTTTTTATCACCAAGATGTTTGATGCGAGCTTGTTATTCTACGCGCTCAAATACAGTTGCAATACCTTGGCCTAAACCAATACACATAGTTGCTAGGCCGTATTTAGCGTTCTTGTCTTCCATTAGGTGAACAAGCGTTGTGCTAATACGTGAACCAGAACAACCAAGTGGGTGACCAAGTGCAATTGCACCACCATTTAGGTTAACTTTTTCATCTACCACATCCATCAGACCTAGGTCTTTTAATACTGGTAGAGATTGTGCTGCGAAGGCTTCGTTAAGCTCTGCAACATCGATATCGTCAATAGTGATACCTGCTTGTTGAAGTGCTTTTTGCGATGCAGGAACAGGGCCGTAACCCATGATTGATGGATCGCAACCTGCAACAGCCATTGATTTAATACGCGCACGAATTGGTAAACCAAGTTCTTTTGCTTTCTCTTCGCTCATTACAAGCATTGCTGATGCGCCGTCAGAAAGTGCAGAAGAAGTACCTGCGGTTACGCTACCTGATGCTGGATTGAATACAGGGCGAAGTTGCGATAAACCTTCAACAGTTGTCTCAGGACGGATTACTTCATCGTCTTCAACTAAGATTAAAGAACCATCTGCATCGTGACCTTCCATTGGCAGGATTTCACGACGGAAACGACCTTCAACAGTTGCCGCGTGTGCACGTTGGTGTGAACGGTAAGCAAATTCGTCTTGTTGCTCGCGGCTAATGCCGTGTAGCGTAGCAAGGTATTCTGCAGTTAAACCCATTACGCCAGCAGCTTGTGCTACAGACGTTGATAAACCTGGGTGAAAATCATTACCGTGAGTCATAGGTACGTGACCCATGTGCTCAACACCACCAATGATGTAGGTATCACCAGCGCCAGTCATAATAGCGCGTGCTGCATCGTGTAATGCTTGCATTGATGAACCACATAAACGGTTAACTGTGACAGCTGGTACTGAGTGAGGGATACCGGCTAGTAGTGCTGCGTTACGAGCAATGTTAAAACCTTGCTCTAAAGTTTGTTGTACACAGCCCCAGTAAATATCATCAATTGATGCTGGATCAACGGCTGGGTTACGGTCTAACAAACCTTTCATTAAGTGAGCACTTAAATCTTCCGCACGCTTGTTTTTGAATACGCCGTTCTTTGAACGACCCATTGGTGTGCGGATACAATCTACGATTACTGGATTATTCATGTTTCTTATCCTTCCACCTTATAGAATACACGGCCTTCTTCGGCCCACTTGCGAGTTTCATCTGATACTTGGTAAATCGCACCTAAGTGAGCGTATTTGTCTGCTGTTGCAACAAAGTTCGCTAAACCAGTTTGATCTAAGTAACGGAATGCACCGCCTCTAAATGGAGGGAAACCAATGCCGTAAATTAGCGCCATGTCAGCTTCTTGTGGTGACGCTACGATACCTTCTTGTAAACAAAGTAGTACTTCGTTGATCATCGGGATCATACAACGGTCAATGATTTCTTGTTTATCGAAATCTTTAGGTGCATCAGTAATAGCACTCAGTAACTCAGTTGCTGTAGCATCTTTTGCTTTTTTCAGGCGACCACGACGGTCTGGCGCGTATTGGTAGAAACCAGCACCATTTTTCTGACCAAAGCGTTTTTCGTTTGCAAATACAGTAACAGGGTCTTTATCTTGGCGAGCCATACGCTCAGGGAAACCGTCAGCCATTACACCAGTACAGTGATAAGCTGTATCGATACCTACAACATCAAGAAGATAGGCAGGACCCATTGGCCAACCAAATACATTTTCCATCACTTTATCAACTTTAGTGAAGTCAGCACCTTCAACAACAAGTTTGCTGAAACCTGCAAAGTAAGGGAATAGTACGCGGTTTACAAAGAAACCAGGGCAGTCGTTTACAACGATTGGTGATTTACCAAGTTTTAATGCGTAATCAACAACGGCATTAATTGTTGCTTCTGATGTTTTTTCACCACGAATGATTTCTACTAATGGCATTTTTGGCACTGGGTTAAAGAAGTGCATACCACAGAAGTTTTCTGGTTTTTCAAGTGCCGATGCTAACTCGTCAATACGAATTGTTGAGGTATTTGAAGTTAGGATAGTGCCCGCTGGTAAGTCTTTTTCAAGGCCCGCAAGAACAGCTTGCTTCACTTTAGGGTTTTCAACCACAGCTTCAACAACGATGTCTGCGCTTTGTAAGTCTGCATCGTTTAGCGTTGGCTTGATCTTGCCTAAGGTAGCAACCATCTTATCCATCGCCATATGGCCACGTTGTACTTTTTTGCCAAGTAGCTTAGATGCTTCACCCATACCTAAATCAAGTGCATCTTGGTTGATGTCTTTCATGATAATAGGTGTGCCTTTATAAGCAGACTGGTATGCAATACCACCGCCCATAATACCAGCACCTAATACAGCAGCTTGTTTGATCTCAAGCTCACTGTGTTTAGCTTGCTTCTTCGCTTTACCTTTAATGTATTGGTCAGCTAAGAAAATACCTGTTTGCGCAGCAGCTTCGCTTGTTGCTGCTAATTTAGCAAAGTTAGCGTTTTCAATCGCCATTGCTTCAGCGCGTTCACAGTTTGCCGCAGCTTTGATTGTTTTTACAGCCATAACAGGTGCTGGGTAGTGACCTTTTGTCTGACCCATTACCATGCCTTCCGCCATCGCAAAGCTCATACCTTGCTCAACACGGTTTATTTTCAGTGGCTGTAATTTTACTTGTCGTTTTGCTTGCCAATCTAGCTTGCCAGCAATTGCTTGCTCAAGTGTTGCAATACTTGACTCTAAAAGTTTGTCAGCACTAACTACTGCGTCAAATGCACCTACCTTTAGGGCATCAGCGGCGCGGTTTTCTTTACCTGTAGTGATCCATGTCATCGCATTATCAGCGCCAATAAGGCGTGGAAGGCGAACTGTACCACCAAAACCAGGCATAATACCTAGTTTAACTTCAGGTAGGCCAATTTTAGCATCAGTACTACCAACGCGATAATCGGTAGCAAGTGCCCACTCACATCCACCACCAAGCGCCATGCCGTTTACAGCACTTAACGTTGGGAAAGGTAAATCTTCAATAGCGTCAAAAACGTCAGTTGCATTTTTGATCCATGCAACAAGTTCTTCTTGAGGTTTAGTGAATGTAGGTAAAAATTCGAAAATGTCGGCGCCGATAATGAAATGATCTTTATCGCTGGTGAACACCATGCCTTTGATATCTGAGTTTGTTGCCAATTCTTTTAATGCTAAAGCGCAATCTTGCAAGGTTTGCTGCGAAAGTTTATTTACTGAGCCGTCTGCACAGAACTTAAACTCGGCGATGTTGTCCTTGATGAAAGCAACTTCAAATGAATCGCTTTTATATAACATTATTATTCTCCCTAGTTTATTAACTAAGACTGGTACGATGAGTTTGCATTTCAATCAGTGTGCTTGCTTTAAAATGAAAATGCAACGAAAAATTTACTACGCTTTATCGCGATTGGTTAAAATATAGCTGGTTTGGTGCTAAGGTGTAGCAGAAGTTTTTTGTTATTAATTCTTTAATTTTTGTTAAAGGTCATCATGAAAAAACAACTCTTTGGTTGGACAGCTGCCGCATTACTTTTTCCTTTTTTTGCAGCTGAAGCCAACGATAAACATGACGCTTTTTTAAAAGCAGAAAAAAAGGCGCGTTACGGTGATTATCAAGATATGAAAGAGGCGGCAAATGGGCTTGATCACCCGTTGAAACCTTATGTCGAAAAGGCTTATTGGCAACGGAATCCAAGCCTTAAACACCAGACCGAAATCGAGGACTACCTCAATGTTTACCAAAACACGCCATTAGAGTGGCCTGTGCGTAAGGCATGGCTTAATTATTTAAAAAAGTATAATAAAAAAGCGGCTTATATTCGTAACTACCGCGAAACAAGCAATAACGAATTAACTTGTCCTTATTTAAGTTTTCAATTGGACTTAGGTGCCCCTGAAAAAGCCATCATGAACCAAGTAACAGATTTATGGGTGGTAGGAAAATCTCAGCCAAAAGAATGTGATGAGTTGTTCTCACTTTGGAAGAATAAAGGCTACCAAACCGAAGAGCGAGTTTGGCAGCGTATTAGCTTAGCAGCCGAAGGAGGCTCATCGAGTTTAATTCCATATTTAAAAACATTATTGCCTCGTGCTGATCAATATTTAGCTGATTTATATTTAACTGTACGCAAAGACCCAAGTGCTTCGGCGGGTCTTTATCGTTATAAGAAAAAGTCTGCTAAAGAAGGGCAAATCGCGATTTATGGTGTGAAGCGCTTAGTATGGCGAGATAAAGACCTTGCATTACGTGCATGGGAAAAACTCGAAACCATGTTTAATTACACTGACGAGCAAAAAGCAGACGTTTACTACAGCTTTGCGTTATCGCTTGCCTCAAGCGGTCATCAACAAGCACGCTTTTGGTTAAATAAGGTGCCTAAAGAACGCCAAACTCAAAAGTTAATGCAATGGCAACTTGGTAATATGCTAGAGAGGCAAGATTGGTCTGGCATTGTGGCGTTTTTCACAGGTAAAGAAAACTTGAGCCTTGGTCAGCAATATTGGCTGGCGTATAGCTTAAATCAACGTGGTGAAGTCGAACGTGCTCGTGAGATTTGGCAAACAGTGGCTAAAGAGCGTGACTATTACGGCTTTTTAGCGTCTGCACGCTTAGGTGTTCCGGTTAGCTTAAATAATAAAGAAATTAATATAAGTAACAAGTTAAAGCTTGAGGTGGCCAATGCCCCTGGCTTTAAGCGCGCTCGCGCTTTGTATGAGCTTGAGCGTTTTACTTCTGCGCGTCGTGAATGGAATTATTTAACGGATACATCAACCAAAGAAGAAAAGCTCGCCGCGTCTTTGCTTGCTGCTGAACTTGATTGGTATGACAGTACCATTTACACCTTAGCGCAAATAAAAGAGTGGGACTATGTCGACTTACGTTTCCCATTTGCATTTAAGAATGTGTTTGCCACTTATAGTAGTCGTAGCCATATTGATGTCGCTTGGAGCATTGCAATTTCACGCCGTGAAAGCTCTTTTGCACCGGATGCGCGTTCTCATGCCAATGCCCATGGTTTAATGCAGTTGTTGCCAAGCACTGCTAAATATATGAATAAGAGCTCGGTATCACGAAAACAGTTATATCAGCCTCGTACTAATATTCGTCTTGGTAGTGAGTATTTGCAGTATTTGAAAAAGAAAAATCATGGCAACGAAATCCTAGCAACGGCTTCTTATAATGCGGGCTACCATCGTATTAAACGCTGGATCCCTGAGCAAGCTATGCCAGCAGAGCTGTGGATTGAGTTAATTCCTTATACAGAGACACGAAACTACGTTAAGAACGTGTTCGCTTACAGGCAGGTTTATCACACTCGATTAGGACGCGATGGCAATGTTCTAGCGCCAATCCTTGATATGTCGATGGGTGGTTAAACTCGATTTGCCACACTATTCTCCCTCAGTTGGGGGATAGTGCTGGCTATGATAGACTTCTAACAAGTTAAATTTACTAAAGATGGGTTTACTATGGATAAATTAGCGGTGCTATACGCCGAACATATTGCAACCTTGCAACAACGCACTCGTACAATTACAGAGCGTGAAGGTTTAGAAGGGTTAGTAATTCACTCAGGTCAGGCTAAACGTCAGTTTTTAGATGACATGTATTATCCGTTTAAGGTGAATCCGCAATTTAAAGCTTGGTTACCAGTGATCGACAACCCACATTGCTGGATTGTGGTTGATGGTGCATCTAAGCCGAAACTGATTTTTTATCGTCCAGTCGACTTTTGGCATAAAGTGCCTGACGAACCACGTGATTTTTGGGCTGAGTATTTTGATATTGAATTATTAGTACAGCCAGATCAGGTAGAAAAACTGCTTCCTTATGATAAAGCTAAATATGCTTATATCGGTGAATATTTAGAAGTAGCGCAAGCACTGGGCTTTAGCATTATGAATCCAGAGCCAGTGATGAACTACTTGCATTTTCATCGTGCTTATAAAACACAATACGAGCTTGAGTGTTTACGACAAGCTAACCGTATCGCAGTAGATGGCCATAAAGCAGCACGTGATACGTTTTTTGCTGGTGGTTCAGAGTTTGATATTCAGCAAGCTTACCTCATGGCTACCCGCCAGAGTGAAAACGAAATGCCTTACGGTAATATCGTTGCACTAAATGAGAACTGTGCAATTTTACATTACACGCATTTTGAACCTAAAGCGCCGCAAACGCATCATTCTTTCCTTATTGACGCTGGTGCAAACTTTAATGGTTATGCTGCTGATATCACACGTACTTATGACTTTAAAAAGTCAGGTGAATTTAGCGACTTAATTAAAGTAATGACTGAGCATCAAATCGCTTTAGGTAAAGCATTAAAGCCAGGTCTATTATACGGTGAATTGCATTTAGATTGTCACCAGCGTGTAGCGCAAGTACTAAGCGACTTTAATATTGTGAAATTACCAGCCGCTGAAATTGTGGAACGTGGTATTACGTCGACGTTCTTCCCGCATGGTCTTGGTCACCACCTTGGTTTACAAGTTCACGATATGGGTGGCTTTATGGCTGATGATACAGGTGCGCACCAAGCACCACCTGAAGGTCATCCTTTCCTACGTTGCACTCGCTTAATCGAAAAGAACCAAGTATTTACTATTGAACCTGGTTTATACTTTATCGACTCGTTATTAGGTGACCTTGCGCAAACTGACAACAAACAGTTTATTAACTGGGAAAAAGTTGAAGCGCTTAAGCCATTTGGCGGTATCCGTATTGAAGATAATATTATTGTTCATGAAGATAGCCTAGAAAACATGACGCGTGATCTACACTTAGATTAACGATAAAGGTTCGTGAATATCGGGGCCAATAGGCCCCATTTTTTTAGATAAGCGATTATGTCTGAATACCAATATCCGGCTGAGCCGGTTTTTTACCAAGAAGAAATCAAAAAAAGCACCTTTATTGTGCATATTGCCCACACTCCTGATCTTGCGGCAGCAAAAGCCTTTATTAAAGAAATTCAAGATAAATACAGCGATGCTCGTCATAATT
Organism: Pseudoalteromonas sp. S2721; assembly: GCF_005887425.1. Taxonomy (NCBI): domain Bacteria; kingdom Pseudomonadati; phylum Pseudomonadota; class Gammaproteobacteria; order Alteromonadales; family Pseudoalteromonadaceae; genus Pseudoalteromonas; species Pseudoalteromonas sp. S2721. Next base: position 18,518 of record NZ_PNCZ01000023.1, on the reverse strand, counting down.
GCTGGGCACATGTTGCGGGTAACCCCGGTGGCAGTCATGTGTATGGTTTTTCTGATGATGGTGAACCCAATGGCACAGCAGGTAAACCAATGCTTAATGTATTAACAGGTTCTGGTATTGGTGAAATTACAGCGGTGGTAACCCGTTATTTCGGGGGCATCAAGCTTGGTACAGGTGGGCTAGTTCGCGCTTACGGCGGTAGTTTAAATAATGCCATGCGCGAGCTTAAAACCATTACCAAGGTACCGAGTGTTGAGCTGGTTGGCCAAAGTGATTACAGCGTACAAGGTGCAATCGAGCAGTTATTAAAAAATCAGTATCAGGTGCTTAATATCGAAAAACAATTTGCAGAGAACATCACTTGGCAAATTGAAATCGATAGCCGTCAGGCAGAGCAAGCGATTGCTGATATCCATGAATTGACTCATGGCGAAGTTAGCCTAAAAGTCAGAAAAGTTTGAAATGTAAAAATAATACATTCCGTTTACTTACAATTAAGCCTGTAAGACAATAAACTGTATTAGCTAAACATTTAATAAGAAAGCGATACGCCTAGATGCAATTTCGTACCATAATAAAAATTCTCGGCCAGCTGGTGGCGTTATTTAGTATCACTATGGTGCCACCGGCACTGGTGTCTTTGATCTACAAAGACGGTGGTGGTGTGCCATTCGTTCTCGCTTTTATCTTTAGTGTTGTAATTGGTTTAGCGGCTTATTATCCAAACCGTCATGAACATGGTGATCTTAAAGCCCGTGAAGGCTTCTTGATTGTGGTCTTGTTCTGGTTAGTACTAGGTACCTTCGCTGCGGTGCCTTTAGTGTTCTTACAAGAACCTAACCTCTCCCTAGCTGACTCCGTATTTGAGGCCTTTTCTGGGCTGACAACGACAGGGGCTACCGTACTTACGGGCATAGAATACCTACCTAAATCAGTGCTCTTTTATCGCCAGCAACTGCAATGGCTAGGTGGTATGGGGATCATCGTACTAGCGGTCGCGGTACTGCCTATGCTAGGTGTCGGTGGTATGCAGCTATACCGTGCAGAAACACCTGGTCCGGTTAAAGACTCAAAAATGACACCGCGTATTGCCGATACTGCAAAGCACCTTTGGTATATCTATGTATCGCTGACGATTGCCTGTACGCTTGCATACTGGGCTGCAGGGATGGATTGGTTTGATGCAATATGTCATGCATTCTCTACGATTGCGATTGGCGGCTTCTCTACCTACGACGCATCAATGGGGCAGTTTGATAGCCCATTAATTAACTTTATCTGTGTCGTGTTTTTGCTGATTGCAGCCATTAACTTCTCGCTGCACTATGCAGCTGTATCGTCACGCAATATTCGTGTTTATTTACGCGACCCTGAATTCAAAGTGTTTTTATTGATTCAATTAGCCTTAGTTATTGTCTGCTTTACTGTGCTGTCATCAAATAATATTTATGCCGATGGTGATGAGACTCTCGACCAAGCCATGTTCCAAGCGGTTTCAATGAGTACAACCGCGGGCTTTGCGACTGATAACTTCTCAGCATGGCCGCTGTTCCTACCTATTTTACTTATCTTTTCAAGTTTTATTGGCGGCTGTGCCGGATCTACCGGTGGTGGTATGAAGGTCGTGCGGGTGTTCTTACTTTACCTACAAGGTATTCGTGAACTTAATCGTCTAGTGCACCCGAGGGCTATTTATTCAATTAAATTAGGCCGAAAAGCACTCCCAGATAAAGTTGTAGAAGCCGTTTGGGGCTTTTTCTCAGCCTATGCGTTAGTGTTCGTCATTATTATGTTGGCGCTGATGGGCACCGGTATGGATAACATCAGTGCATTCTCAGCAACCGCTGCTTGCTTAAATAACTTAGGCCCTGGTTTAGGTGAAGTCGCTGCTCATTACGGCGCGATTTCTGATACGGCAAAATGGCTACTTACTATTGCGATGGTATTTGGTCGTTTAGAAATATTTACTTTATTAGTGTTATTTACCCCAACGTTTTGGCGAGGGTAAACGGCGGATAACTCTCTAGGAATGGAGATCAAAAAAGTGCCAAAAACCCAAAAGCAATTAAATTTAGAAAAGTTAACCTGTATTCCTGCTGGTAGCTTAGTTGATGTGGAAATTATCACACCAACAAATAGTAAGCGTGTGAAAACAGAGTTTATTGGCTTGATGAATGAGCAATACATCATCTTAAATTACCCTTCCTCAAAGCGATTGGCGAACGGCAGTGATTTCATCAAAGACGGTGTGATGGTGATTATACGGGCTGTGCTCGAAGCGGGCGGTGGTCAAGTAATTGCTTTTCGCCAGCAAATAAGCGCCTTATCATCGCACCCTTATCGCTTAATCTTTCTTGACTTCCCTCAGCAAGTGCAGCTTTATAGTTTGCGTAGTGAAGCGCGTATTCCTACGTTATTCCCTGCAAACTTAGTCATTGCAGAGCAAAAACTGGCAGGGCTTATTAAAGATATTTCTGTGACAGGTGTGCAGTTTGATATTAATAGCAAGGAGGACTTAAGCGCTTTTAAAGGACAAAGCTGCCAAATCACCCTAAGTAAACGTGAGTTTAGTGGCAAGGTATGCAGCGTACGCAAGCGAGCGGGTGGCTTTATGTTCGGTGTACAGCTTGATAGCAGTGAAGATGAAATGAAAGCGTTTATGAAAGAGCACTTAATTGACCTTTCAGTGTTGGATAGTTAATGCCAATTCGCCATTTTGCAACAAAATGGCTATTTTCCTCAATTTAACCCTACAGATATTAAAATTATTTTATAAATAAATTTAAATAACCAATTAAATCAATGTATTACTAATTAAATTAATTTCGATTTTTTTCTTTAAGTTTTGTTGTTCAGATAGTATTTATTTTCCAATCCCTAACTTTTCTGTTTTCTAATCCGAATTAATCGCTATTGTCTCCATTTTAATCTTTGTAACTTATTGATTTTAAAGGTGACAAAAAACCAACCACCGAGCTTGTTGCAAAACAGCAACAAATAAATCGCGTTATTTCCCCCTAATTCTCGGTGTTTTAATTTAATGCACTGATTTTATTGTTCTTTTTAACTTTGGCATCGAAGTTGAAATAGTCTTAGCGAACACAGAGAAAAACTGATTCAGGAACATATCCTTTATCACAGTTGAGACAACATTGAAGGAATAGTGATTATGAAAACGTTACACAAAACTTTAGCACTTGTAGCTCTTGCAACTTCATCTGCAGCATTTGCCGCTGACTTTGACACATTAGATGTTAATGGTGATGGCGCAATCAGCAAAAGCGAAGCATCTGTAAGCGAAGCATTAATGAGCCAATTTAAAGAGCTTGATACAGACGGCAACGGTGAGCTGTCAAAACAAGAGTACTCAAAAGCTTAATTTCATTGTAAGGACGCACTGAAAAGGATTTCTAACTCAAGACAACACATTTTGAAGGAATGACATTATGAACACAGTAAATAAAACACTAGCACTTATGGCACTTGTATCTTCATCTGCAGCATTTGCGATGAGTGACTTCGATACCTTAGATGTTGATGGCAATGGTGTTATCAGCCAAAGCGAAGCATCGGTAGATGCTGAGCTTATGAGCAAATTCAGTGAACTAGACACTGACGGTAACGGTGAGTTATCGAAACAAGAATTTTCAAAAGCTTAATGTGATTAAGCAAAACCAGTTTATTTAGCTGATTAGTTCTGAGCTGCCAAAGACAGCCTAAATGGATAAGGGAATCCATGACAAAGGACAACACTGGAAGTGTGATCAGCTAATACTCTTAATATTGAAGGAATATGATTATGAAAACAGTAAACAAAACATTAGCTTTAATCGCACTTGCATCATCATCAGCAGCTTTTGCTGCATCTGACTTTGACACTCTAGACGTTGACGGTAATGGCGTGGTTAGCAAAAGTGAAGCAGCCGTTGACGCAAAAATTATGTCGCAGTTTAAAACACTAGATGTGAATGGCGACGGCGTTCTTACTGAAGCTGAGTTCTCTGAAGCCGAATAACTGAATTAGTACGTAGTTATACCAGTTTCCACTAAGCAAGGATCTCAGAAACGGATTTCACTCTTTTAAAATTTAAGGTAGTTATTATGAAACAGTTAAGCACAACAATCGCAATTTTAGCACTAGCAACATCATCAGCAGCCTTTGCACAAGGCGTAAGCTTTGCAACGTTCGATACCGACGGTGATGGTGTGATCAGCAAAGAAGAAGCATCTGCAAATATGCAGCTTGAAAAGTTATTTCCAGAGCTAGATAGCGATGGTAATGGCGAACTTTCAAAAGAAGAGTTTGCTCAAATTCAGTAGAATCTTTTAGAAAAGTTAGGTACTTTCACTTCAAGAGTCGTAAAGCAGCTGTCATGGCTGCTTTTTTCGTTTATAAGCGTTCGTTTACAAGAAGATAGCACTTACTTGGAATAGCTTTTCAACAACTGTAATGTGCTTTTTATCAATCAAGAACATGATAACGTGGTCGCCAGACTGAATAACGGTATCGTCATGGGCAATCAGCACATCATCGTTACGTACAATTGCACCAATGGTAGTTCCAGCTGGTAGCTTAATCTCAGCAATTGCTCGGCCAACAACTTTAGATGTATGCTCATCACCATGAGCGACAGCTTCAATAGCTTCTGCTGCGCCTTTACGTAACGAATAAACATTAACAATGTCACCACGGCGAACGTGTGTTAGTAGTGCTGAAATAGTGGCTTGCTGAGGCGAAATAGCAATATCAATCTCACCACCTTGTACTAAGTCTACATAAGCGCCACGCTGAATAAGCACCATGGTTTTTTGTGCGCCCATACGCTTTGCCAGCATCGCAGACATAATGTTTGCTTCATCATCATTGGTAACAGCAATGAAAACATCTACTTGTTCAATATGTTCTTCAGATAACAGTTCTTGATCAGAGGCATCGCCACAAAATACGACGGTGTTATCAAGCATTTCAGAAAGCTGTGCTGCACGCTCTTTATTGCGCTCAAGCAGCTTAACGCTGTGGTTTTTCTCAAGTGAACGCGCAAGGCCCGCACCGATATTACCACCACCGGCGATCATGATCTTTTTGTATGAACGTTCGAGCTTTTGAAGTTCATTCATGACTGCGCGAATATGCTTTGTTGCAGCGATAAAGAACACTTCATCGTCCGCTTCGATAACGGTTGTGCCAAGTGGTTTAATCGCTTTACCTTGACGATAAATAGCCGCTACCCGGGTTTCGACATTCGGGATGTGCTCTTTCAAGGCTGAAAGTGCATAACCCACCAGCAAACCACCGTAATAGGCTTTCACCGCAACCAGCGATAACATGCCATCGGCAAATTGTAATACCTGTAAAGCACCCGGATAGTCGATTAAGCGACGAATATACTTAGTTACCAGCGCTTCAGGAGCAATGTAGTGATCAACAGGTAAGTCGTCATTATGAAATAGCTTTTCACGGTACTTTAAGTATTGCTCTGAGCGAATACGAGCAATTTTGGTTGGTGTGTTAAAAATACTATAAGCAACTTGGCAAGCAACCATGTTCACTTCATCTGAACTGGTTACGGCAATAATCATATCGGCGTCTTCTGCGCCTGCGCGACGCAATACATCGGGATGCGCACTGTGACCGGTAACACCTTGTAAGTCGTACTTATCTTGTAGCTCTCGCAAACGGTTACCGTCGATATCGACAACGGTGATCTCATTTTGCTCACCTACGAGGTTTTCTGCCAATGTGCCACCAACTTGTCCGGCACCGAGTATGATTATTTTCATAGCTTGTTCTTATTAGTGTTTTTTAACTAGCTTTGCGTAATAGAAACCGTCACTTTCACCAGGCAGTAATTGCAGACCAGGTAAAGTAGGGGTGTCGTTTTCATGCAAAGGTATGTGTTCAGCACTTTGATTATTGGCAAGGAATTTAGCAACTTGTTGTTGGTTCTCTTGCGGTAATACAGAGCAGGTCGCATAAACTAACGTACCACCAGGCTTAAGTAGAGGCCAAATGCTATTTAGGATATCGCCTTGTAAGTTAGCTAGATCTTCAATATCAGATGCACGACGTAACCACTTAATATCAGGGTGACGACGGATCACGCCAGTTGCTGAACAAGGCACATCAAGCAAAATACGGTCGAATTGCTGTTCATCCCACCAGATATGGGGTTGTGAAGCATCGGCACATTGTAGATCGGCAGCCAAGCCAATACGCACTAAGTTTTGTTTAACACGTTCTAGACGCTCGCTGTCGCTATCTAGTGCTAATACGTCAGCGTCGGCAAGTTCTAGGATATGGCACGTTTTACCACCTGGCGCTGCACACGCATCTAAAATGACATCATCATTTTGTGGATCTAAAAAGCGTGCTGCTAATTGTGCCGCTGCATCTTGAACTGAGCAGGCACCGGTATCAAACTCTGGTAATGCGTATACATCACACGGTTTAGCTAGTTTAATACCATCAGGAAAATCAGCATTAAGGGTATGCTCAATATCATTTGCTTTAAGCATCTCGCTGTATTCTTGGGTGCTGTACTGCGCTTGGTTTACACGTAACCACATAGGTGCTTGCAACTGATTCGCTTCAAGAATTTCTTGCCAGTTATCAGGATAAGCTGCAGTAACTTGTTTGATAAACCAACCTGGGTGGTTAAATTTGCAAACAGGAATTTGCTTTGCTTTTTCTTCAAGCTCAGCTTGCTCACGTTGGAAACTGCGTAAAATCGCGTTAATCAGACCTTTTAAACCCAGTGCGCGCATTTGCTGAAGCGCATTAACCGTTTCGCTGATTGCTGCATGAGGCGGTACACGCATATGTTGAAGTTGGTAAATACCCACATACAACAAGAACTGGAAAATACGGCGCTTACCTTTTAGTGGTTGATCTAAAAGTTGCTGGCAATAATTTTCTAGGCTAGGTAAATAGCGCAGCACACCGTAGCAAATTTGTTGTAGTAAGGCTTTATCTTTCGGCGATAAACCCTGGCTTGCAAAAGGTAGCTCTTGATTAAGCGACGCACCTTTATCGACCACGTTGTAAAGGGTTTCAGCAGCAAGTGCTCTTACATTACTCATTGCTTTGACCTAATACTGAGCCAGGCTCGACCCAATCACTGCGACCATTTAAAAAGTCAGTAACAGCCATTGGTTTTTTACCTTGCGGTTGAAGAAGGGTGATTTTAAGTGCATCTTGCCCACAGCCAACAGTAATACCTTGCTTATCAGCAGCAATGATTTTACCGGCTTGTGCAGTTTGCGATACAACTTCGGCTTGCCAAATTTTTACTGTTTGTCCTGCCATTTCGGTAAAACAAACAGGCCATGGATTAAAAGCGCGGATATTACGCTCAATTTGCGCAGCATCCATTGACCAATCAATATTGGCTTCGTCTTTTGATAACTTTTTAGCGTAATTAGCTTGTGCATCATCTTGCTTTTCTGGAGTGATTTCACCTGCAGCAAGACGGTTGATTGTACTGATCAGTGCATCAGGACCGAGTGCAGCTAGCTTATCGTATAAAGAGCTACTGGTTTCTGTGCTATCAATTGGGCAACGGCTGATATGCAGCATGTCGCCTGTATCTAAGCCTTCATCCATTTGCATTATTGTTACACCAGTTTCATTGTCACCAGCCCAAATAGCACGTTGGATCGGTGCAGCACCACGCCAGCGCGGTAAAATAGAGCCATGCACGTTTAAGCAGCCTAAGCGCGGTGCATCTAAAATCGCTTTTGGTAACAGTAAGCCGTACGCCACTACAATCATAATATCGGCGTTCAGGCTGGTAAGCTCTGCAAGTGCTTCATCTGATTTGAGTGATTGCGGTTGAAATACAGGTAAATCATGAGCAAGTGCCAGCTCTTTAACTTCACTGGCTTTTAGCTTTTTACCTCGGCCCGCTGGGCGATCAGGTTGGCTATATACACCAACAATGTCGTGCTCTGAGTCAATCAGTGCTTGTAAGTGGCGCGCAGCGAAATCCGGCGTACCAGCAAAAATAATGCGTAATGGTTGTGTCACAGATATTCCTATTGATTAACTTATGATTTAGCAGCCAGCTTAGCTTCTTTCTCAAGCTTTTTACGGATACGTTGGCGCTTTAAAGGCGATAGATAATCAATAAATAGGGTGCCTTTAAGGTGGTCAAGCTCATGCTGAATACAAATTGCTAATAGCTCGTCAGCGTCAAGGCTGAATTCTTCACCGTTTTCATTAAGCGCTTTAACAGTAACTGTTTCTGCGCGGTCAACTTTTGCGTATGAGTAAGGAACAGATAAACAGCCTTCTTCACTCACAGTTGAACCATCTTTTTTGGTGATTTCTGGGTTGATTAACACTAACGGTTGGTCGCGCTCTTCAGATACATCGATCACCACAATGCGCTGGTGGATATCTACTTGCGTTGCTGCTAAGCCGATACCGTTTTCGTCATACATAGTTTCAAGCATGTCTTTGACGATTTGACGAACTTCATCGTTTACTTCTGGCACTTCTTTCGCGATTGTACGTAAACGCTCATCCGGAAATCTTAAAACTTCTAACCTAGCCATAGTTACCTTTTACACTTGTGATTCATTTAGGGTATTGTATGCTCTTATTTTAGCCATTCGTGTTCACCTTTAACAGGTTTTGGTTGATAATAATCGAAAAACAACACAAGGAAGCCAAATGAGATACCCACTAGTTGCGGCTTTGCTAGCCTTTAGCAGTGCTTTTCCTGCAATTGCTGATGTGTTAACAATAAAAAAAGATGCGCCAAAACAATACGTTGTAAAAAAGGGCGACACACTTTGGGATATTTCTGGTGTGTATTTAGATGAGCCTTGGCAATGGCCTGACTTATGGCAAATGAATCCACAAATTGCGAATCCACATTTAATATACCCGGGTGATGCGCTCACTTTAATTTACGATAAAGACGGAAATCCTCGTTTAGTTAAAAATGCGCGTTATAAAAAACTCTCTCCAGAAGGGCGAATCACTCCAAAAGGCAAAAATGCAGTGCCTACCTTACCATTGGAATTATTACGCCCATATTTAAGCTATGAGCAAGCGATTAGTGCCGAAATTATTGCTGATAAACCCTATATTTTAGGCGCTAGTGTTAATACTAAAATGAACACCTTGGGGCATACACTCTATGTTAAAGGTGACCTGCATTTAAATGAAGCGTATGGGGTTTATCGAAAAGGAAATGACCTTGTTGATCCAAAGACCAATGAAGTATTGGCGAATAAAGCTGAGCTTGTGGCGATTGTTCGCTCATTTAGAAGCGGTGATGTAGCAAATGGCGTTCCTGCCTCAGTTAAGGTTGAGCTAGTAAAACAAGAAATTAAGCCGCATGACTTTTTAATGCCAGCAATGGAAGGGCAGATGTTGCCTGCCTATTTCACAATGAAACGTCCAGACACGGCTTTAGATGGCACGATAATCGCGTCAGCTAATGAAATGCGTGAATTTAGTACCATGGATATTGTTGTACTAAACTTAGGCTCGGACCAAGTGAAACCGGGTTTCGTCCTCGATATTCAACGTCAATCACCAGAAGTGTATGACGGCCGCAATGGTCCTCGCTACCGCGAAGACTCTAACAGCCTTGAGAAATTCATGACTGACGCAAATGAGCTGTTCGGTATCGAAAGTGACGAAGACAGTAGTGTATGGCATATGCCAAAGGAAAAAGTCGGTGAACTAATGGTGTTTAAGGTATATGACAACGTTAGCTACGCATTGATTGTGAAAAATCAGCACCCGATCCGAGTTGGAGATTATGCAGTTATAAACTAACTCACAATTTGGGCGCTCTAAGGAGGGAGCATGGCACAGGTTTCAGGCAAGCTATCCCATTGGCTTGCCTTTTATTTATGTAAAGGGCTTGGGATAAAAAGCCTTATTGCATTAAGTCAAAAGCAGCCACTGGATGAGCTATTTAAGTTATCTAGTTTAGAGCTTCAGCAGCTGGGCTTATCACAAAGCCAAGCCGATAACTTAGTTAATACCGACTGGCAATTAGTCGCCCACTATCAAGAGCAGATATCAACGCTTAAAATCAAAGTGATCAGTTATTTTGATAGCAACTATCCGCCCTTACTCAAACAAATAGCCAGTGCACCTATCTTATTATTTTGTTTAGGTAACACTGAGCTATTACGGTCACCACAAATAGCAATTGTCGGTAGCCGTAATGCCACACCAACAGGGCTTGAAATAGCCGCTGAATTTGCTCATCAATTATCATCTGTTGGCATGACGGTGACATCTGGTATGGCTTTGGGCATTGATGGCGCAGCCCATAAAGGTGCATTAGCAGGAACAGGAAACACCATTGCTGTACTTGGTACGGGTATCGATATTGCCTATCCCAAACGCCATAGTTTGCTCATTAAACAAGTTGCAGAGCGGGGCTTATTGGTTTCTGAGTTCTTACCAGGCACTGCTGCTAATGCCGCTAATTTTCCGCGCCGAAACCGTATTATCTCTGGATTATCATTAGGTGTGTTGATTGTAGAAGCGCAGATTAAAAGTGGCTCTTTGGTTACTGTACGCTATGCACTTGAGCAGAATAAAGAAGTGTTTGCCGTGCCGGGTTCGATAAAAGGCCCACTTTCAGAGGCGAGTCATTTTTTAATTAAGCAAGGCGCTAAATTGACAGAAAATATTAGTGATATTCTTGATGAAGTGAGCTTTTTCTGTGAAAACAGTCTATATAGTATAGAACAGCCCATAGCAGATGAACCCGACTGCCCAGTGTTCAAAAGTATAGGGTGTGAGGTAACAAGTGTTGACCAAATAACACAGCGCAGCCAATTACCTGTAGACGAAGTACAAGCTCGGTTACTCGACCTAGAGCTCGCAGATAAAATCGAACGAGTACTAGATGGTTATATAAGACTGGGAGGACATAAACATGTTTGACATCCTCATGTATCTTTTTGAAAACTATATCCATAGTGAAGCTGAAATCTTTACTGAAGAGAACGAACTTACCGATGAGTTAGTTCGTGCTGGCTTCAACAAACCTGAAATCTACAAAGCCCTTGATTGGCTAGAGCAACTCGCAGACTTACAACAAAGCGATATCTACCCGTACCTTAATGCCCAACCACAACATGCTATGCGTATTTACACAGATAGTGAATGCCAAATGTTAAGTGTTGAGTGTCGCGGCTTTTTAATGTTTATTGAGCAAATTGGTGTGATTAACACCGTAACCCGCGAAATGGTGATAGATAGGCTTTGCGCTTTAGATAAACCATTTATTTCTTTGGAAGATCTAAAGTGGGTAGTGCTGATGGTGTTATTTAATGTACCTGGATCAGAGCAAGCTTACGCACAAATGGAAGACTTAATATTTGACGAACCAACCGATGTATTACATTAATTCGACTTTGCTTGTATCTTTGTTGAGTTTGGGTATATTAGGCGAAAATTAGCCAACCCCACAGGAATCTTATGAGTAAAATCGACCATTCTCTTTTTTCTGCAGATAAACATGCACTCGAAAAAGAGTATGAGGTTTGCCCTAAATGCGGTTCTGAATTGGTTATGCGCAACTCAAAGTCAGGGCCATTTTTAGGCTGTGCCAGTTACCCTAAATGTGACTACATCCGCCCATTAGCTCATCACGATAGCCAACAAATAAAAGTACTCGAAGACAGTGCCTGCCCAGAATGTGGCAAGCCATTGGTAATTAAAAATGGCCGCTACGGCATGTTTATTGGGTGTACGGGCTATCCCGAGTGCCACTATATTGCACATGATGAAGAGCCTGACGGTGCCCCTCAATTACCTGCTTGCCCAAAATGCAAAAAAGGCCAGCTGGTTGCGCGTAGTAATAAGTTTGGCAAAACCTTTTATTCTTGTGATGGCTATCCGCGCTGTAAATATACGCTTAATCATAAACCTGTGGCGACCGAGTGTCCTGCCTGTCAGTGGCCAATTATGACCGAAAAGAAAACTGCCTCAGGTGTTGTGTTACAATGCCCGCAGAAGTCGTGTATGCATAAGTTAGTCGAATCTTAATGCACTTGTAATTTGTTTATTTAGGAGAGTTTCTTTGTCTGATCCTGTTGCACAACCAGCCAATGCAATTGACGCTTTGCAGCAAGGCGGTGTGATTGTTTACCCAACCGAAGCTGTTTTTGGTCTTGGTTGCGATCCTGATAACCAATCTGCGGTTGAAAAGCTTTTAGCCATCAAACAACGCCCTGTAGAAAAAGGCTTAATTTTAATTGCTGACAATTATGGCCAGTTATTAAAGTATGTAGATGATGCCAAAATCCCCATGGATAAACGTGCTGATATCTTTTCACAATGGCCAGGTGCTATCACTTGGGTGATGCCGGCAGCAAAAGAAACGCCAAAGTGGTTAACGGGTCAATTTGATACTATTGCTGTGCGTGTAACTGATCACCCAACAGTAAAAGCCCTGTGTCAGCAATTTGGTAAGCCGTTAGTTTCAACAAGTGCAAACTTAACCGGTCAAGAAACGGTAATGACTATCGCACAAGCGAAAAGCGAATTTGCTGACACGGTAGATTTTTATGTTGATGAGCCGTTAGGTGGCAACAGCCAACCAAGTGTGATCAAAGACGCTGCGACCGGCAAAGTATTTAGAGGATAAACATGCAAAGCGAGCTACTCGAACAAGTTAAAACCTATTTAATGGCCTTACAAGATACAATTTGTCAGGGTCTTGAGAGTGCCGATGGCAAAGCAAAATTTGTTGAAGATAATTGGCAACGTGCAGAAGGCGGCGGTGGTCGTACTCGTGTTATCCAAGGTGGTAATGTCATCGAACAGGGGGGGGTAAACTACTCGCATGTTTTTGGCGCGTCAATGCCAGCATCTGCAACAGCGCATCGTCCAGAGCTCGCAGGTCGTAGTTTTCATGCATGTGGTGTGTCATTAGTGATCCATCCTAATAATCCACATATTCCAACGAGTCACGCCAATGTGCGTTTCTTCATTGCCGAAAAAGAAGGTGAAGATCCAATTTGGTGGTTTGGCGGTGGTTTTGATTTAACACCTTATTACCCTGTATTTGAAGATGTACAACATTGGCATCAGGTGGCAAGCAATTTATGTCAGCCATTCGGTGCAACAGTTTACGACAAATATAAAAACTGGTGTGATGATTACTTTTATCTAAAACACCGTAGCGAAACACGTGGTGTTGGTGGCTTATTCTTTGATGATTTAAATGAGCTCGGCTTTGAACAAAGCTTTGCCTTTATGCAGGCGGTAGGAAATGGCTATTTAGATGCTTACCTTCCTATTATTGAGCGCCGTAAAAACACGCCGACAACCGAACAGCAACGCGATTTCCAACTGTATCGTCGTGGTCGTTATGTTGAATTTAATCTTGTTTGGGACCGCGGTACATTATTTGGCTTACAAACAGGCGGACGTACTGAGTCAATTTTGATGTCGATGCCACCATTAGCACGTTGGGAGTATAACTATGTACCTGCTGCAGATAGCCCAGAAGCTAAGCTGTATCAGTACTATTTACGTCCGCAAGATTGGTTAAACAGCAAAGAATCAGATTTAGTTGCACGTCAGTGGCAGCTTTAATCAAGTATTGAAACCACTCGAACCAACATTGCGTTGTCACCCTCTACGAGGGTGGCGACACTGTCACTGTTAGTCAGCTCTGCCAACACACTAAATAGCACTTCTGCTTTTAATATCTCTAACTTATCAGATGGTGTATCAATGGGGGCACTAACCTGTGTTAAGCATTGACTAATATCACAGGCATAGAAATCAAGTTTCACCTCAAAATATTCAGGGTGCTGAATAAGCTTATCAAAACCATCAACAATGCTTTGTTCATGTTTATCGCTCTGTGAGGTTTTATCTTGACTGATAAGAGATTGAGCAATCTGTTGAATATCATCCTGATAAATATATTGATCAATAGTGCTTAGTTGATCAGCAGTATCATTCACGCTGTGCTGATAGGTAAATAATAGCGCTGCAATAATCCCAATGCAGACTAAAAGAGTTGTTATAAATTTCATTTAAACATCCTTATTTACTATGAAATGTATATAACAACTCTAGCAGTTGCACGAAAAGTGCGCAATTTAGCTTAATTTGAAGCGTCTTACTTGTTCATCCAGTGACCGTGCTAACGACAACAGCTCTTCACTGACTTTTTGGTTTTCATGGGCATCAACCAATGAGTGCTCGGCATTGTCACTAATTGCTATAACGCTTTGGTTAATTTCTTCAGCTGCTAGATTTTGCTGTTCAGTGGCATCAGCGATTTGCACGTTAAGTTGATTTATTTCGCTCATCTGCGAAGAAATATCACGTAGAGCTTTTGCAACTTGCTTAACTTGAACTGCTCTTTCGTCGGCTTCTTCGCAAGAGTTATTCATGGTATTAACGGTTTGTGCTGCTTCAGCTTGTAGTTTATCGATAGTGCGGCGAATTTCGTCGGTTGAGTCATGGGTACGGGTTGCTAAAGTACGTACTTCATCGGCTACCACAGCAAAGCCTCGGCCAGCTTCACCAGCACGAGCTGCCTCAATCGCAGCATTAAGTGCAAGTAAGTTAGTTTGCTCGGCAATGCTACTGATCACCTCGAGTACTTTACCAACGTCTAACGTTTGCGTTTGTAGTTGACTTACTTGCTCAGCTGCCGCTCTAACATCTGCCGCAAGTTGATTAATACTTTGCTCAGTGTGCTCAGCAACATGTAAGCTTTGCTGCGCAAGTTGATTACTGTGCTCAGACTTCTCAGACGCAAAATGGGTGGTGTTTTTTACTTCGCTTGATGAGCTTTCTAATTCGTTGATGGCGGCAGCGACCGAATCTGTCCCTTGCTTTTGCTTTAAGATCGCTTGCTCGGTGGTATCCGCTGAGGCATAAATGCTTTCGGCTGAGTGGATCAATACCTTAGAAGAATGGGAGACTTGGGCAATATTATCTTTAAACGCGCCTATCATGTGATTAAAGCTGGTGGCGAGAGAGCTAAGCTCGTCATTATTACTGTCATTTACCGTGAGGCTTAAATCTTTATTGGTGGTTGCCAAGTGCATGGTGTGGCTAATGACTTTTAAGCGTTTGATGAATATTTTTCTAAACATCACGGCCAGTAGTGAAAATGCAGTAATGAAAATAGTCGTTAGTAGTAGCGTATTCGTTAAGGTGTTTTGCGATACTTCTTGCTCAATATCAGCCAACGAATAACTAATTTTTACTACACCTAACACATCGCCTTCTTGTGCTTGATGGCAGCCTAAGCAGTTTGTTCCTTTATAATCACTGCGAGCAAACATAGGCTTTAGATAAGTCATCGTACTTTTTTGATTATCAATAAATAGTGCTTCAGTGCCTGTCAGTGCTTTTCGTTCAGCATCGTTAGTCGCAACTTGGTTGGCATTTCCTGGCCCATAAATTTTATTAACGATTGGACTACGAATGATATGGGCGTCTGCAATATTAGGATGGCTTCTTAATTTAGTACTCAGAATTTCGCGATTAGCCATAGTGCCAGTTAGCATCATGGTGTTAATAGAATCAAAATAATTATCGGCAAGCAGTTTTATGTTACTTTCAACGGTATCTTGCGCTAATTCATGCTGTTGCTGAGCGCTGCTGAATATACTGGCAAATAATACCAATACGCCTGTTAGTGCTAACAAGGCATAAATTTTAAATTGGATAGACTTCATTCGACGACGCTTTTTCTAAATTAAGGAAAATTTATTATCTTTATTTAGAAAAAGCGTACATTGATATAGCGCAAAGCTTCGTTAGTTTTGATTGATCATATGGCTGGCGAGTTGCGATAACGATTGTCTTAACCCTTCGCGCAGGAGTGGGTTATCAATCTCGATATCAAGCGTTTTATTCATACAATGCATCCATTGGTCACGTAGGTCTTGATCAATAGGGAAAGGCATGTGACGCTTTCTTAGCATTGGGTGACCATATTTTTCAACGAATAGGTCAGGGCCGCCCAGCCAGCCCGTTAAAAATTCAAAGAAGACTTGGCGAATTCTATCTAAAGGCTGCGGATGCATATCATATAATGGTTTGGCGTATTCATCTGTGGCCATTATGTCGTAAAATCGATTTGCAATTGCTCGAGCTCCTGCTTCACCGCCAATAATTTCGTAAGGTGTTTTTTCTGGGGTAGGTGTTTCAGGCGTTGGTTTCGATTTAGAAAAAAGTCGTTTAATCATAATATTAATAAAGCTCTACAGGGCGAAGAGGTTGCTTCACTATGGACAAATACGCGGTTTTTGGAAATCCAATAAAACATTCGAAATCACCCGCAATACACGCACAATTTGCTGCATCATTAAACGAGCAAATACAATACAGCGCCATTTTAGCACCAACAGATGCATTTGAAAAAACTGTCGCTGAGTTTTTCGCTGCGGGTGGTAAAGGGGCTAATGTCACCTTGCCATTTAAAGAGCAAGCGTTTGCCATGGTCGATGAACTTACAGAGCAAGCGAAAATAGCCGGAGCAGTAAACACGATTAAACAACTCGAAGATGGTAGCCTGCTGGGGGATAACACCGATGGTGTAGGGCTTGTTAAAGATCTTTTAGCCAATAAAGTCACCTTAAAAAGGCAGCGAGTACTTCTTATTGGCGCTGGTGGTGCGGCGCGAGGCGTCATTCAGCCATTATTGAATGAGCAAATCGAAAGCTTAACAATAGCCAACCGTACCGCCGAAAAAGCAAAGGCGCTAGCGAGTCATTTTAATGGTGAAATTGATGTGCAGGGCTTTGCTTTGAATGATATCCCAGCAAACAACTATGATGTGGTGATTAATTCAACCTCAAGTAGCGTAACGGGAGAGCTGCCTGGTATAGCAAAAGAGTGCGTTGCTAAGTGTCAGTGCGCTTACGATATGTTTTACGCGAATGATGATACGACATTTACATGTTGGGTTAAGTCGATTAACCCAACATGTTTAACTCTCGATGGTTGTGGCATGCTTGTTGGTCAAGCGGCACAGGCTTATTTTGTATGGCGCAATAAAATGCCAGAAATCATCCCCGTTGTTAGCGCGCTTAAAGCAGGAGAAATTGCGTGAATCAAGCTATCCAATTTATAGACAGACTCGAATTTAAGCCTGAAGAAAAGCAGTTGGTGTTTTTTGCCCAAGTTAGTGGCTTTATGGTGGAGTGTGTTATTGATACCAGCAAGTATGATTTTGCAGATCAAAGCAGTGCAGTTAATTACTTTGAATCTTATCGTTTCGATTACGAAGAGCTCGCCGAGCAGCTGATCGAAGATGAGCAGTATAACTCGGCAGGACAAATCGAATTAACCGAGGTGTTTTAGCCCTCAGCTAAGTATTCATCTTTAAGCTGAACATAATTATCAGCAGAGATATTTAAAAAGGCGCGCTCTTGCTCTGTTAAAGGGCGAGCCTGTTTAACAGGGCTACCGACATAAAGGTAACCAGACTCTAAACGCTTGTTAGGTGGTACTAATGAACCACCACCAATGATCACATCATCTTCAACAATTGCGTTGTCCATCACAATTGCGCCCATCCCAACAAGTATACGATTACCAAGTTGGCAGCCGTGTAGCATAACTTTATGACCAACAGTGACATCATCACCAATAATAAGAGGGTAGCCATCGGGGTTTGACTTAGAGGCACGTGTTAAATGTAAAACACTGCCATCTTGAATGTTCGTACGTTCACCAATACGTATATAGTTAACATCACCTCGCGCAGCAACAAGAGGCCATACACTTGAATCTTTACCAAGCGTAATATCACCCACTAAAACCGATGACTCATCAATATAAACACTATTATCGTATGTCGGAGTGATCCCTTTATAAGAACGGATAGTCATAAATTCACCTTTTAATTTTAAAATGCGCTCAGTCTAGTGTAACAGCGAAGCAAATAAATACACCAAAACAGAGCTAAATTGACTGCTAAACAGCCAGTTTTAGGGTGTTTAGTTCAAAAGCTGAGCGAACAGTACGTTTTTTTAAATTTTATTGAAAAAAGTGCTTGCGTAAAAAATCCATCTCCCTATAATGCGACCCCACTGACACGGCGGGCAGCAACGAAAGACGCTGAACAACGTAGCAGAGAGTTAAGTGAAACTTCGGTTTCAAATAATCGAAAGAAAGTTTGAAATTAAGTGTTGACTCGAAAAATTAAGGATGTATTATACGCATCCCTAGCGACAACGTCGCAACGTTCTTTAACAATATAAAGCAATCATCTGTGTGGGCACTCGTGCAGATTGAGTTCTAACAGCAGATTCTAGTTCGCTAGATGACGCAAACAAATTTAGAGTCTCAAATGTAGCTGAGTGACTATATAGTCAATTCGATTTCTCTTTATTTATAGAGAGTAATCAAAATCAGAATTCATTGAGCATGGTTTGAAGTTTACTTCAAACAAAAAACTTTTAATTGAAGAGTTTGATCATGGCTCAGATTGAACGCTGGCGGCAGGCCTAACACATGCAAGTCGAGCGGTAACAGAGAGTAGCTTGCTACTATG
>NZ_PNCZ01000022.1:0-451 GCF_005887425.1 Pseudoalteromonas sp. S2721 | reverse complement strand
GAACGTTCTTTAACAATATAAAGCAATCATCTGTGTGGGCACTCGTACAGATTGAGTTCTAACAGCGAAGCTTAGTTTACTAAGTGGAGCAAACAAATTTAGAGTCTCAAATGTAACTGAGTGACTATATAGTCAATTCGTTTTGATTTTACTTTTTTAAAAAGTAGAAGCAAACAATCAGAATTCATTGAGCATGGTTTGAAGTTTACTTCAAACAAAAAACTTTTAATTGAAGAGTTTGATCATGGCTCAGATTGAACGCTGGCGGCAGGCCTAACACATGCAAGTCGAGCGGTAACAGAGAGTAGCTTGCTACTCTGCTGACGAGCGGCGGACGGGTGAGTAATGCTTGGGAATATGCCTTATGGTGGGGGACAACAGTTGGAAACGACTGCTAATACCGCATGATGTCTACGGACCAAGGTGGGGGACCTTCGGGCCTCTCGCCCTA